>NZ_BCPS01000008.1:0-6134 GCF_016586185.1 Paenibacillus sp. EPM92 | reverse complement strand
GGGCTTATCCAAAAAGACTTTTACTTTAGTGAAGTCAAAGCATTCAGCATGCTAAGTTTCGTATCCAGTTTTCAAGGTGCAAGCCGCCTTGAATGGCAAGATCTGATGTTTCGCGGCAGAAGCATCAACATCCGTTTGGTGATGATGGCGGAAGGGAACCACGCGTACCCATCCCGAACACGAACGTTAAGCCTTCCAGCGTCGATGGTACTTGGACCGCAGGGTCCTGGGAGAGTAGAACGTCGCCAAGCAAGAATAGTCCACTACGGTGGTCTCAAAGTGTGGAGAAAGTCTTTTGACTTTCTCCACATTTTTTTTTATTTGGTGAATCTCATCATATTCCTCACATCGTCCCCATTGAGCCCTGTGATTTTGCGATACGTCCAGTCTCCCTCAATTTGTAACCGAATAATCTCTTTCTTTATCTCTTCAGAATAATGCCTAAGCTTTTGACCTTTGATCGCCATAACAAATGCCCCCCTTAAAATTCATCTGATTAACCAAGGGGGGCCAATGTCTATTCTATGGGGGCACGCTAAGCCCAATGGATTTTTTATCATCCGTTTAATATAGAAGAATATGGCTATTGTCTAATCGTCTGGTCGTATTGTATTATATTAACAGCTTGCCCGACATTAACCTGAACACGCTTACAAAATCAGTGTTTTTAAGACAAATCATGATTTGAACGCTGTTTTGTATATGTCGGAAGTTGTTGTTAAGCACGCTAATAACAACTTTTTGTAAAGCGATTACATACATTTTGTATCATTCTTAACTCTAAGTGGGGGGCGTTTTTGGATGGTCGCTAAGGGCAAAGTCAGGAAAACAAGTATTACAGTCTCGGTCATGCTGGTATTCATGCTGTTAGTTCTTACTGCTTGTAATAGCAGCCAACCTGCATCCGGGGGTGGTGCATCCGGGGGTGGAGGAGATAAGCCGGTGAAAATCGGCGCGATTTTATCATTTTCCGGTAACTTTGCTCCATTATCCGAAAGTATTAAGGAAGGAATGGAACTGTATTTCGAACTGAACGGAAACAAAATCGGCAATCACCCAGTAACCATCAAGTACGAGGACGACGAGGCAAACCCGCAAGTCGCTCTTCGCAAATACCGTCAACTGGTTGAAAGCGAAAAGGTTGATTTGTTGGTCGGCCCAATTTCCTCAGCGGTCGTTTATGCGCTGCGTGACGTCATCGAGAAGGATAAAATCGTATTGATCGATGCCAATGCGGCTGCTAACGATATTTCTTGGGATAAGAAAAGCGATTACATTTATCGGGTTTCGATCTCGAACTGGCAGGACGGCGTTCCGGGAGCCGAATATATTTTCAAGAACGTTGGAAAAACGGCATATGTTATCGCACCTGATTATCCGGCGGGCCACGAGACGATTGACGCTTTCAAAGAGGCCTTTACTAAAGCAGGCGGCCAAATTGTGAAGGAAGCATACCCTAAGCTCGGGACTAACGATTACGCAACTTACTTGACAGAAATATTGAATACGAAACCGGATCTTGTCTTTCCATTTTTGGCCGGTACAGATGCCATTCGATTTGTTCAGCAGTACGAACAATTCGGTGTAAAGGGTAAAATTCCGCTAACCGGCACCCAGGAATTTTTGGATCCGCTCGTAACGGATCCGGCGGGCAAAGCCGCTGAAGGCATCATTGGGGCAACGATGTACAACTATTCACTCGACAATCCGGTTAACAAGAAGTTTGTTGAGGATTTTAAAAAGAAATACAACAAGGTACCTAACTATTTTAACGTACAAGGTTATGATTCCGCGCAAGTCATCAGTAAAGCGATAGAAAAAACAGGAAGCACGAAATCTGAGGATTTGATCAAGGTGTTGAAAGACATTAGCTTCAGCAGCCCGCGCGGCGAGCTTGCCATGGATCCAAAAACGCACAACCTGGCATTAGATATGTATTTGGCCAAAAATGTATGGAAAGACGGAAAGATCGTACAGGAAATTATAGGAACCGCAGTCAAGGGACTGAAAATACCTGATGCTCCACCTGAGAAAAAATAAATAAGAGATGATAAGGAAACGGGAGGCTTGTCCTCCCGTTCCACCCATGTTTCGCTTAAGAAAGAGGAGGATACAATGGCTGGAACAACATTGCTCATGCATATTTTAAACGGTCTAGCCTACGGGATGCTTTTGTTTATGATTGCAGCCGGGCTATCAATTATTTTCGGATTAATGCATGTCGTCAACTTGGCGCACGGCACTTTTTACTTGGTGGGCGTATATGTAGCGTATTCATTCGTGAAACAAGGAATGGGATTCTGGCCATCCTTGCTAGTTGCCATTGTTATAGTAAGCATACTTGGCATCCTAATGGAGAAATTACTGCTTGAACGTGTTTATGGAATGGAACTGGAGCAGGTTCTACTGACGTTCGGGCTTTCATTTATATTTGCCGATATCGTAAAGTGGATATGGGGTTCCAGCCCTTTAACGCTTCCTATTCCGATGAACTTGGATGTTTCCATGAATCTTGGGGTCATGATGTTTCCTGCGTATCGTATTTTTGTCATTTTGATCGGTTGTTTACTTGCGGTATTTCTTTGGTATATGGAAAATAAAACGCGAATTGGCGCCGTGATCAGAGCGGGAGTCGACGATCGGGAGATGCTTTCGGCTCTTGGTATTAATATTAAGGGCGTATTCACTTGCATATTTGCCGTGGGCGCCGGTTTGGCCGGATTAAGCGGAGTTTTGGGCGGACCGATTATGGGTATGTACGTCGGCATCGATTCGGAAATTTTGATTTCATCGCTTGTTATTGTTGTGGTGGGCGGTCTCGGAACCTGGAAAGGTGCTTTTGTCGGGGCCATATTAGTCGGAGTCGTTGATACGCTTGGACGCGTTTATTTGCCGTCATTAACGATGGCCATGGTGTTTGCCATTATGATTGTCGTCTTGTTAATGAAACCAAACGGTCTGTTCGGTAAGGGGGCGCACGCGTGAAGAAACCTGCGTTCGTAAGTATCGCTTTTGTCGCCTTTATGCTGCTGTTACCTCTCATCTTAACCACGTATGGTATCAAACTGACGAGTGAAGTATTGATTATGGCAATATTTGTTATGAGCCTAGGACTAATCATCGGTTATGCTGGCCTTGTATCGCTGGGACACGCCGCATTTTTCGGATTGGGCGCTTATGCGGTCACCTTGATTGGGGAGCATGTAGAAAATAGTTATGTGCTGCTCCTTGCAGCTGCCCTTATAGCGGGAATCGCCGCTTTTGTATCCGGTTTGCTGTTTATCCGTTCATCAGGCCCTTACTTCCTCATGATTACTTTGGCGTTCGGGCAAATGATATACGCGATCTTTTATAAAGCGCAAAGCGTCACCGGCGGTGCAGACGGAAAATCGGTTAGCGCGGCCTTCAGTTTGGGCTTTGGCCCCATCGAAAGCAGGTTAGGGTTTTATTATGTAACGGCAGTTTGCTTTTTACTTTGTTATTTTTTGCTTCGTATTTTTATTGTCTCTCCTCTTGGCAAAGGCATAAGAGGAATAAAAGAGAACGAAGCCCGGATGACGGCGCTTGGTTATAATACACGTTACTATAAGCTGATCGTGTATTCACTGTCCGGGATGATGGCCGGATTTGCAGGCGGACTTTATGCTTATTTCAATGAATACGTGTCTCCTGATCTGCTCAATTGGATGTTCTCTGGGCAAGCGCTGATCATGGTTATTGTCGGTGGAGTCGGAACATTAATAGGACCGGCTATAGGTGCGGGCTTCTTCGTAATTTTGCAAAATTATATCAGCTCCTACACGGACCGTTGGCCGATCGTTATGGGATTGATTTTTGTTGCCATTGTGCTTTATAGACGCGGCGGGGTCATTCATATTGCTTTGCTGTTATGGAACAAGATAAACCTAAAACGGCGAAAAGACCGGCACCCTACAAAACTTCATAAGGAGGCGAACGGTCATGAGTCTGCTGAAGGTTGAGCATTTGCATAAGTCTTTTAAAGGCTTACAAGTTTTGAAGGACGTTTCTCTAGAAGTGAAGCAAGGGGAGCGTCATGTCATCATCGGACCTAACGGAGCCGGCAAAACAACCTTATTCAATTGTATTACAGGAACATTGCCGATTAACCAGGGCACCGTTACGGTGAATGGCAAACAAATCAACGGCCTTCCCGGATACACGGCTGTACGTGTCGGGATGTCGAGAACGTTTCAAAAAAACAATTTGTTTGGTGCTCTGACCGTGGAAGAGAACGTGCATCTAGCCATCACAGCATGTCAACCATATCGGTTCAACTTTTATAAGCCATTTTATAAAAACACACAATTGCTGGAAGAAACGGAGGAGCTGCTTAAGGAATGGGAGCTTTGGGAGCGGCGTACCCGTATTGTTAATGAGCTTTCTTACGGCGAACAAAGGTTGCTGGAAGTGCTTCTCGCCCTAGCTTCCAAACCGAAAGTGCTGCTTTTGGACGAGCCGACGTCAGGTATGTCACCTGCTGAAACCATCCAAACGACGAAGCTTATCCAACGCATGCCTCGTTCTATTACGCTATTGGTCATCGAGCATGATATGGAGGTGGTCTTCTCTATCGCTGACCGCATTACGGTATTGCATCATGGCGAAGTGTTCTTAAGCGGAGCTCCGGAACAGATCAAAGGCGACGAGAACGTGAAAGCCATCTACTTCGGAGGAGGGACGCTGCAGCATGCTCAAGGTTGATCAGGTTCATACGTATTACGGAAACAGCCATATTTTGCAGGGGCTTTCTTTTGAAGTACCTACAGGGAAGTGCGTTGCACTTCTCGGGCGTAATGGTGCGGGAAAAACGACAACGATTCATTCCATTGCCGGGTTAACTCCTCCGCGCCGAGGAAACATTACGTATATGGGCAAATTGATCTCCGGGCTTGCGCCTAATAAAATCGCTCGTGCCGGTATCGGATTAGTCCCCCAAGGAAGGCGCATCTTTCCTTCCCTTACGATTCGCGAGAACCTTATTGTTCCCGCAAGAGATAGAAAGCAAACGGGAACGGGCGATAAAAGCTGGAGGCTGGAAGACATCTATGATTTATTCCCTATTCTTAAGGAAAGGGAAAACAACATGGGGACCCAATTGTCCGGAGGGCAGCAGCAAATGCTGGCGATCGGAAGAGCATTAATGACCAATCCTCAATTCATACTCATGGATGAGCCTTCGGAAGGGTTAGCTCCAGTCATTATCGAGCAAGTGGGAGATATTATAAGGAAATTAAAGCAGACCGGGTTATCGATTCTTTTAGTTGAACAAAATTTTTATTTGGCGTGCGGCGTGGCTGATACCGTGCTTGTGATGAGCAAGGGTCAAATTGTATGGCAAGGTACACCTGAAGAACTCCTGATCAATGAGGAAATTCAACATCAATATTTAGGCGTATAAGATATGGGGGCTGATAGCAGCCCTTGTTACATTATTGGTCATGCGGGAAACGTTCGTGAGGAATAAGCTTGATCTGAGTAGACTCGGACTAAGCTTATTTCTTTTTGTTGCATGCAGCAGGTGTCAATTGAGCTGCTTCCTCATGAAATGATTCCTCCAACGGTTTTCTTTCATGCCTCAATTGTAGATTGTTGAACGAAAATGTTTTTATATGATTTCTGCTTGCAATAGTAAGGAGATCGTGATATATTACAAATCCGGTTGTTCGAGAGAACACCAAAAGCAATGAAGTTGGTGGATCTGAGCTTGTGGTTGCGTACCTAAGAATGGAAAAACAACACAGTTGCATGAAGAGTGCTGAATATGATATATTACAACTCTGGTTGTTCGAGAGAACACTAAAAGCAATGAAGTTGGTGGATCTGAGCTTGTGGTTACGCACCTAAGAATGGAAAAACAACACAGTTGCATAGAGTGAGTTGAATATGATATATTACAACTCTGGTTGTTCGAAAGAATACCAAAAGCAATGAAGTTGATGGATCTGAGCTTGTGGTTACGCACCTAAGAATGGAAAAACAACACAGTTGCATAATAGATTTGAATATGCTATATTACAACTCCGGCCATGAAAGCCGAGTAAAGCAATAAAAAAATTGCCCTTTGAAAACTGAACATCGAGTGAGTGCTTTAAATAAGAGATAGCGATATCTCA
>NZ_BCPS01000007.1:0-24607 GCF_016586185.1 Paenibacillus sp. EPM92 | reverse complement strand
CGTAAGACCCCTTGTAGACGACGAGGTTGATAGGTTCGGGGTGGAAGCGCGGCAACGTGTGGAGCTGACGAATACTAATCGGTCGAGGGCTTATCCAAAAAGACTTTCACTTTAGTGAAGTCAAAGCATTCAGCATGCTGAGTTTCGTATCCAGTTTTCAAGGTGCAAGCCGCCTTGAATGGCAAGATCTGATGTTTCGCGGCAGAAGCATCAACATCCGTTTGGTGATGATGGCGGAAGGGAACCACGCGTACCCATCCCGAACACGAACGTTAAGCCTTCCAGCGTCGATGGTACTTGGACCGCAGGGTCCTGGGAGAGTAGAACGTCGCCAAGCAACGTAAAAGACCAGGATTCGACATGTTGTCGATCTGGTCTTTTTTTCTTCAAAAAAACAAACAATAACCCACAGCACAACTAAATGGGGTGAAACCTTGCCGTACATTGTGATCGATCTTGAGTTTAACGGTAGAAAACATTATGCTATCCATCCGATGGAGATCTTGGAAATTGGCGCAGTTAAATTAAATGAACATTTACAGATCGTCGATACGTTTCAAAGTTATATCAATCCCAAGTACCCCATCAATCAATTCGCCTTGAATTTTTGCAAAATCGATAAGGACGTGTTGACCACCAGCCCGCCTTTTCCGGAAGTCATCGGCAAATTTATTGATTTCTGTGGAGTCGATTATAAAATCGTAGCGTGGGGAAGTACGGACTTTTTCAGTCTGTTTGTCGACTGTAAGATTCATGCGATCTCTTCGGATTGGTTAACACGCTTGATCGATATGTCCCGGTTTTTTGATGGCGGATTACAGCAAGTGCTGGCAGCTAAGGAGATTCCTTTCGTCGGGCAGCATCATTCGGCCCTGGACGATGCATTGAACGCCTGCGAGCTTCTAAAAATAAATCCGGACATTGTGAAGTCAGAACGGTATTATAAGCCCGACCATTTTAAGCTATGCACAGGCGGCATCAAAAAGAAAATCAGCTCGGCCTTAAATCAAGCCGTTCAAAATAATAGCTTCTTAACATGGCAAGAGTTTGCTTCCGATAAGGAAACTCAAGATTATTTTGACATCATGAATCTGTCTGAATCGGAAATTGAAATGGTCGAAACGTTGTTTTCAAAATTTTATAAACAAACCTATGGACGTAAAACAAGATCCAAGCTGCGGTCCTCCGCCCCCACTTTATGATGGGGGTTTTTTAATGATGCCGGACGGATGAAACCGTGCCGCTGTGCGGCATACTAAACCCTGATTACATTACATCTATGGCATAACACTCAACTAGAGGAGGTATTCAGCTATGAGTCCGATTCAAGGAAACAATTCGAATAATGAGCTGGCGGAACTAGGAACGCATGCCGCGGCGGCGACAAATTTGCATCGTACCCGGACGACGGAAGAACCGGTTCAAATCCAACCGCCGGTCGGCGGCAGCCCGGGACCCTTGGATAATCGCAGTCACCGCTACGATAATAAGAAGAACGGCAAACCGATCTAGCGCAGCAATAGCAAACAGGCGGAGTACGTGCGCCTGTTTTTTTACTCCTCGTCTTCAAATAAAGTACGGAGCATGCGTTCCCGATTCGTCATAAATTGCTTCGTGATCAAGTAGTGCTCGGTTTCTTCCAAAGTCGTCTTTTGTAAACCGTCCGGGGTTAATTGATAATGAACGGCGTCCGGGTAACTCATCAGAATCGGCGAGTGCGTCGAGATGATGAACTGGGAGTTCTGCTCAACGAGGGTGTGGATACGTGCAAGCATCGACATTTGCTTCAACGGCGACAGTGCGGCTTCAGGCTCATCCAAGATGTAGAGACCGTTGCCTCCGAAACGATGGACGAATGCGGAGAAGAATGACTCTCCGTGCGACTGCTCATGAAGCGACTTGCCGCCATAGGAGTCGATGATGCGTCTTCCGTACGAAAATTCGCTATCCAATTGGTCGATATTCGTCGCCAAATTGTAATAAGTTTCAGCTCGAAAAAAGAATCCGTCTCTCGGTTTAGTCACGCCCCGAACCAAGCGGATGTAACGATAAAGCTCCGAATGGGAATCACGCGTCGAAAACGCAAAATTTAATGTGCCGCCTTCGGGATTAAAACCCCAGGCAATAGCAATCGCCTCCAGCAGCGTCGATTTGCCGGTTCCGTTCTCTCCGATGATATAAGTAACTTTGGGATGAAGCTTTAACCCGGAGAAATCACGCAGAGCGGAAAGGTGGAACGGATAACGGGTGAAGGAAGGCACTTTATCCCGAAGCAGTTCGATGCTGCGGATATACGGGTCCTTGGTGGCGGTCGCCATCATGTATCAACTCCAGACGGGAACGTATGTACGCTTTTCTTCATTTATAATATCATAAATTATGTAATAATGGAAAACTAAAAATAAGTACATGCCAATGCTATTGCAAAGCCGGCCTCACGCACCAGTGGGCCGGCTTTGTTTATTTCCGCGTCTTCGCGATAAGATCGGACACGGTTACGAATTGATAGCCTCGTGATTTAAGCTCCGGCAGAATCCGCTTCAAGGCTTCAACCGTTTGCGTGCAATCCCCCTCCAAATCGTGAAACAACACGATGTCGCCGTTGTGCACGTTCCCGAGCACTTGCTGAACGATTTTGTCGACGCCGGGCTTGCGCCAATCCTTCGTATCCATATACCAGGACCACATCACGACGGTCAGCTTATCTTCTTTCATCGAATGGAGCAGCGTGTCGTTATAAAAACCTCCGGGAGGACGAAACACGTTCGGCATCTGTTCCGTAATATCAAAGATGACCTCCTGCGTTTGGCGAATTTCCTGAATCAACCGGTCGGGAGGATAATTTTTCAAATAATGATGGTCGAACGTATGATTGGCAATTTCATGTCCTTCGTTCACTTCGCGAATGGCGATGGCGGGAAACAACTGCACCCGTTTGCCGAGTACGAAGAACGTACCCTTGGCCTGATAGTCTCGAAGAATATCGAGAATCTGCGGCGTATAAACCGGATTGGGGCCGTCATCGAACGTTAATGCGATCAGCTTCTGATCGGTTTGCACGTTCCAGACGACTTCATCGCTGCCGGGCGCCGCGGCGCTCGCCGTCGTGCAGCAGAGCAGCAAGCAGAACATCAGCAGCATAACCTTCCTGAACATGTCACACCACCTCCGCCGGGATATTTACTTGTAGTTTCGGGCTAAACGCAGTGTGCTATCCACGAACAAAGGCAGGCAAATAAAAACAGCAGCCTCGAAAGGCTGCTGTTGTGGGGGGCTTACGGTTGCTTAAGAACCGAGAACGTACACTTTCACTTGTTGAATGCCGAACCGCGATGCTTGACTCGGGCTTTCAGGAACGAAGATGTCGATTTTGTTCCCTTTAATCGCACCGCCGACATCGGTGGCCGTTGCGTACATTCCGCCGGTTGGGAGCCCTGCATAGTTATATCCTTCGATATACACTTTGGAACCGAGGGGAATGATGTTCGGATCGACAGCGATGGTACCGAGCTTCAGCGTGTTACCCATATAATCCAGCGAGCCATACCCACCGTTCTCGCTTGGAGCAGCGGTATAGGCAGTAGCCTTCGCTTCAATGACTTTCACATAATTTTTGGCGATCGTCTTGGGACGATACCATGCCGGAGCGTGGTATTTGCCGTCCGTACCGAGAATGGCGATCCGGTTGTTCGCATCCCATTGGGTGGTCTTGCCGAACGTTTCGGCAAGCAGACGGAACGGGACGTAGACGCGGCCGTTCACCATTTTCACCGGATGTTCGATTGAAGCGGTTTGGTTATTAACGCTGATGACTTGTTCCCCGGTTGTGACCGATAAGGTCGTATCGCCGCTGCTGATCGCAACGTGAATTTGCGAGCCTTCCTGCTGCCAAGTCAGTTTATAGCCGAGTTTTTCGGCGATTGTCCGCGCAGGAACATGAAGCTTCGAGTTGCCGTCCAGAAGCGGCTGGGCATCCGGGAAGTGCACCAGCGAGTCGTTGATCTGCACCTTGATATCAGTGGGCAGATTTAACGGAGCGGCGTGTGCCGGCAGCGCTGCGGACAAAAACGCAGGCAACATCAAGCTGCATGCAAGAAGCATGCTTTTGAATTTCTTATTCAATTGTATCCCTCCTGTCAGCCTCCGAGGTTAGTTGTCGGGTTCGGGAAGAGGATTTTCCCTAAGCTGGCCCGCGGCAATCGCGGAACTCAATTATTCACCCCATGTGATGCGTCCCCCGTACGTTCAGAAAATGAACTGTTCGATTCGGCTTTTAAAAACTTACCATAGGTTGCCGTAATGGTTCAATGCATAAATTCATCCAGTCACTTCCTGTAATTGTAAATCGCGATGAATTTCGGCCTGAATCGATGTCCAGAAACAGGATCGGTGGTACAATAAAAACCTGTTCCTGCAATCTGCGCTCTAGACTTGGGGGCAGGACGATCTGTACAGAAACGGAGGCATCAGACATGTATCAGCGCGATTATATAATGAAGCTCATCGAGCAGACGGCTCGGGTAGTCATGAAAGTTTTACATAAACAGGCGTTATCGTTCCACGAGCGTATGGAATTGTTGAACCATGCGTTAAGGCAGCTCGTCGGTTTGGATTCCAAGCTGCTGCAGGCGTTGTCGGTGAAAGATTTGCTGGTGCTCCTCTCGCCTGGCGGACATCCGGATATCGGGAAGGCGCTCGCAGCCTCAGACCTGCTGTTGGCCCGTGTCAAGGTACTGCAGCAGGAAGGGCAGATACAGGCCGGAAAGGCCGAGGCGCTAAAATGGCTTGAGCTGCTGCTGACGATTCGTAAGATGGAGGAAAGTGCGGACTTGCGCGAGGAAACGGAGCGAAGGATCGAGACTGCGTTGGAATTGATCGGTCGATCGGGCATGGAGGCCTCCCAGCTCGAACTGCTTGTTCCTTATTATGATGAGACAGGACGGCTTGCTAAGGCGGAAGATGCGCTTTTTCACTGGATCGATGAAGTGAAGGGGGATGCATGGAACGAGCGGCTTTCACGCGTACTGGACATCGGCATGGAGATGTACGAGCGCTGGCTGACGGATTCGACATTGCAGCTGGAAGACGGAGGGTTATCGCGGGAAGAAGTACGGCAGGGCATGGCGGAGCTTGCGAAATTCAAATCAGGAGCCCGCAGGGAGGAGGCCAATGATGGATGAATGGATGTTCATGACTGGAGCCGGACTTCATGAATATGCCTTTTGCATACACTTACGTGGGAAATAGTGGGAATGACGGTGCCGGGATTCAACTGGCGCCGTTGTTTTTTAATGAGGAACATGGCATGAACATTGCGTGAAAAGCGAACTATTTTTCATTAATATAATGGAATGTTCGTGTTTTCTAGTTGACACGGTGTGTTAAAGCCTGCTAAACTAAGGAAGTGAAAGAGCTTGAGGAAAGTTAGTTAAATAGTCTCGTATATCGTCGGGAATATGGCCCGAAAGTATCTACCCGAAAACCTTAAATTTTTGGACTACGAGTAAGTGTTCATGAAGAGGTCGGCATGTTCTGTGCCAGGCCTTAACTTGCGCTTAGGGGTATTTCTTGTCGTCCTGCCGATAGACTGCACTATAAGTTCAGTATCTATCCGAAGGGCGTTTTTTATTTGTTAGCGATAAATCGACAACGGAGGTTACCATGTCTGTGCTTGTGGGTGTCATTATGGGCAGTCAATCCGATTGGGAAACGATGAAGCATGCTTGCAGCGTGCTTGACGAGCTCGGAGTCCCTTACGAGAAAAAAGTCGTCTCCGCGCACCGAACGCCCGATTTGATGTTCGAGTACGCCGAGACGGCGGTGGAACGAGGGCTGAAGATCATTATTGCGGGCGCGGGCGGCGCCGCGCATTTGCCGGGAATGGTGGCGGCAAAGACGGTGGTGCCGGTGATCGGCGTTCCGGTGAAGTCGTCCACGCTGAGCGGGCTCGATTCGCTGTACTCCATCGTGCAGATGCCTGGCGGCGTGCCGGTCGGCACGATGTCGATCGGACAAGCGGGCGCAACGAATGCGGGGCTGTATGCGGCACAGGTGCTTGGCGCTTTCGATCCGGAGCTGCAGCGGCGGATTGTGGAACGACGGGAGCGCGTTGCGCAAACGGTGATAGAAAAGAGCGTGCTGGAATGACGGAAAGAACAGTGCGGGAGAAGCCGTACGATCCGGACAAGGTGCTGACGCCGGGCGCGACGATCGGCGTGCTCGGGGGCGGGCAGCTCGGACGGATGCTGGCGCTTGCCGGGCGGGCGATGGGCTATCGCTTCGCTACGCTCGATCCAACGCCGGACGCGCCGTGCGGACAAGTGGCGGACAAGCAGATCGTAGCAGGGTACGATGACATAGAGGCGGCACGGAAGCTTGCGGAGCTGTCGGACGTCATTACCTATGAGTTCGAGAACGTGGATGCGAGCGTGACGGAGCTGCTGATGAACGAATCATACGTTCCGCAGGGCAGCAGGCTGCTTTATACGACGCAGCACCGGCTGCGGGAGAAGCGGGCGATCGAAGCGGCTGGCGTGAAAGTGGCGCCGTATGCGGAGATCGGCAGCGTGGAACAGCTGCGGGAGGCGGTCGGCCGGTTCGGCACGCCGTGCGTGCTGAAGACGGCGACAGGCGGCTACGATGGGAAGGGCCAGTGGGTCATCCGCTCGGCGGAGGAGATCGAGGAAGCCTACGCAACGTTAAGCCGGGCCAAGACCGAGCTTGTGCTGGAACAGTTTATTCGTTTCGCGAAGGAAATATCCGTCATTGCCGCACGCAGCCCGCGCGGCGAGGTGCGGGCGTTCCCTGCGGCGGAGAACGAGCATGTGAACAACATCCTGCACGTATCCATCGTACCGGCACGAGTGCCGGCGGACGTACTGGAGCGGGCGGAACGGATGGCGGTGCAAATCGCGGAAGGGCTCGACGTCATCGGCCTGATCGCGGTCGAGATGTTCCTCACGGAAGACGGCGAGCTGTTCGTCAACGAGCTGGCGCCGCGGCCACACAACTCCGGCCACTATACGATGGAGGCGTGCCGGACGTCGCAGTTCGAGCAGCATGTGCGCGCGATCTGCAATTTGCCGCTCGGCGATCCGGCGCTCATGCAGCCGGTCGTGATGGCGAATGTGCTTGGCGAGCACGTGGAGCCGCTGCTCGCGTGGATCGTAAAGCCCGAGTCGGAGCGGGAAGTGGCTGGCGTGACGGCGAAGCTGCACTTATACGGCAAGCAGGAAGCGAAGCAAGGACGCAAGATGGGGCATGTCAATTTGCTGACGGCGTCGCCGGAAGCGGCATTTCGCTGGATAGAGGCTTCAAATATATGGGAATCTAATAAAAAATAGAGGGATGGAGAAACAAACATGATCGATCGTTATACCCGGCCTGAAATGGGCGCGATTTGGACGGAAGAGAATAAATTCAAGGCTTGGCTGGAAGTGGAAATCTTGTCCTGTGAGGCGTGGGCGGAACTCGGCGTCATTCCGAAGGAAGACGTTGCTGAGCTGCGCAAGAACGCCAGCTTCGACATCGACCGCATTTACGAAATCGAGCAGGAGACGCGTCACGACGTGATCGCCTTCACCCGCGCGGTATCCGAGAAGGTTGGCCCGGAGCGCAAATGGGTGCATTACGGCTTGACGTCGACGGACGTCGTTGACACGGCGCTCGGCTACCTGCTGAAGCAAGCGAACGACATTTTGGAAAAAGACATCGTGAACTTCATCGAAATCGTGAAGGAAAAAGCGATTGCCTATAAAGACACGCCGATGATGGGACGCACGCACGGGGTGCATGCGGAGCCGACGACGTTCGGTTTGAAAATGGCGCTTTGGTATGAAGAAATGAAGCGTAACCTGGAGCGTTTCCGCTTTGCGGCGGACGGCGTGCAGTTCGGCAAAATTTCCGGCGCGGTCGGTACATACGCCAACATCGATCCGTTCGTCGAAGAATACGTCTGCGGCAAGCTCGGCACGAAGCCTGCTCCGATCTCGACGCAGACGCTGCAGCGCGACCGCCACGCGGAATACATGGCGACGCTGGCACTGATCGCTACGTCGCTGGACAAGTTCGCGACGGAAATCCGCGCTTTGCAGAAGAGCGAATTCCGCGAAGTCGAAGAACCGTTCGCGAAAGGCCAGAAGGGCTCGTCGGCCATGCCGCACAAGCGCAACCCGATCGGCTGCGAGAGCATCTCGGGTCTGGCTCGCGTCATCCGCGGCCACATGATCTCCGCTTACGAGAATGTGACGCTGTGGCATGAGCGCGATATTTCGCATTCCTCGGTGGAGCGAGTTATTTTGCCGGATGCGACGATTCTTCTGAACTACATGCTGAACCGTCTGGGCAACATCGTGAAGAACTTGACCGTGTTCCCTGAGAACATGAAACGGAATATGCAAAGCACGTACGGCGTGCCGTTCTCCGGCCGCGTCATGACGAAGCTGATCGACAAGGGCTTCAGCCGCGAGCAAGCGTACGACACCGTGCAGCCGCGCGCCATGCAGGCGTGGGAAGAGCAGCGTTCGTTCCGCGAGATCGTGCTGAGCACGCCGGCGATTACGGAGGCGCTGAGCGTGGAAGAGATTGAGGATGCGTTTAATCCGAGCTGGCATTTGAAGCATGTCGATACGATTTTCCGCCGTCTCGGCTTAAGCTAAAAGGGAGGCCATTCACGTCATGGGAGAGAAGGCAACAACGGCGATTTCGAGCGCGCAAGAGTATGTCAAGGCGCCGCTTTTATATAAGGGCAAAGTGCGGGAGCTGTACGATCTCGGCGAGCACTTCCTGATTGCGGTCACCGACCGGATTTCCGCGTTCGACTGGGTGTTAAGCCCGGCCGTGCCGGATAAGGGAAACGTGCTGAACTCGCTCAGCAAGTTCTGGTTCGAGCAGACGGCGGCCATTCAGCCGAACCATGTCGTGCATGCGGATGTGGAGCGTTTGGGCGATATCATCACGGATGCGGATGTGATGAAGGACCGCTTCATGGTTACGAAGAAAGCGGAGCGGATCGACATCGAATGCGTCGTGCGCGGGTATATTACCGGCGGCGGCTGGCGTCAGTACCAGAAGTCGGGCGAAGTGAACGGCCACAAGCTGCCGGAAGGGATGCGCAAGAACGAGCGGTTCCCGCAGCCGCTCTTCACCCCCGCGGCGAAGAACGACGTCGGCCACGACGAGGACATTTCGATCGAGCGGATGAAAGAGCTCGTGGGTGCGGAATTGACCGAGCAGCTGCAGGAGAAGAGCATCCGGCTGTACGAATTCGCGCATGCGTTTTGCGCGGAGCGGGGCATCATTTTGGCGGATACGAAGTTTGAATTCGGTCTAATTGACGGCGAAATTATTCTTATCGATGAAATTTTCACTCCGGATTCTTCGAGATTCTGGGACAAGACGAAGTACGAGCTCGATATCGAGATCGACGGGATGGATAAAGAACCGGTTCGGACGTATTTGTCCGGAACGGATTGGGATAAGAACAGCGAGCCGGACCCGCTGCCGCCGCACGTGGTGGAAGAGACGAGCCGGCGTTACCGTGATATTTACAACCGTTTGGTGCAGGGCTAAAGAATAGACGCGCAAGCGACATTAAACCATTTTGCGGGAGGTACTTTTTTCGATGTTTAAAGCGACCGTGTATGTAACAATTAAGCAAAGCGTACTGGATGTGCAGGGAACCGCCGTGCAAGGCGCACTGCACACGATGGGCTTCGACGAGGTAAGCAAAGTGCGGATCGGCAAGTATTTGGAAGTGGAACTGAACACGAACGACCGCGCGGCGGCCGAGGAGCGCTTGAAAGCGATGTGCGAGAAGCTGCTTGCGAACACGGTCATCGAAGATTACCGTTTCGAGCTGGTTCAGGCTTAACCAAAAGGAGGAGCGAAGGCGATGAATTTCGCGGTACTGGTATTTCCCGGCTCCAACTGTGACATCGACTGCTACAAAGCGGTAGAGGACACTATCGGACAGCCTGTTGATTATGTGTGGCATACGGAAACGGATTTGTCGAAATACGATTGCATTCTCGTACCCGGAGGGTTTTCTTACGGCGACTACCTGCGCTGCGGAGCGATCGCCCGTTTTGCGCCGGTTATGAATGCGCTGGTGGAAGCGGCGGCTCAAGGCAAATACGTGCTGGGCATCTGCAACGGTTTTCAAATTTTGACGGAAGCCGGACTTCTCCCGGGAGCGCTGCTGCGCAACAACTCGATGAAGTTCCGCTGTCATTCGGCTTTGCTGCAAGTGGAGAACGCGGATACGCCGTTCACGAAAGAATATGCGCAGGGAGAGCTCATCGACATCCCGATCGCGCACGGCGAAGGCAACTACTACTGTGACGACGCCACGCTGGCAGAGCTGAAAGCGAACAACCAAATTGTGTTCCGTTACGAAGCGGGCAACAACCCGAACGGTTCCGTTGAAGATATCGCGGGCATCTGCAACAAAGAAGGCAACGTGCTCGGCATGATGCCGCATCCGGAGCGGGCGATCAGCGAGATTCTGGGTTCGGCGGACGGCCGCCGCATGTTTACATCGATTTTGAGCACTTGGAGGGAAAAGCATGGCGCAGCAGCTATCGGCTAAGGAGCCAACGGCTCAGCAAATCGAAGAGCAGAAGGTGTACAAGCAGTTCGGCGTATCGGATGCGGAGTATGAGAAAATCTGCGGATTCCTCGGCCGTAAACCGAATTATGTAGAAATCGGCGTGTTCAGCGTCATGTGGTCTGAACACTGTTCCTATAAAAATTCCAAGGTTGTGCTGAAAAAGTTTCCGACCACCGGCCCGCGCGTTCTGATGGGGCCCGGCGAAGGCGCCGGGATCGTCGATATCGGCGACAATCAGGCGGTTGTATTCAAGATTGAAAGTCATAACCATCCTTCCGCGGTAGAGCCTTACCAAGGCGCAGCGACGGGTGTGGGCGGGATTATCCGCGATATTTTCTCCATGGGCGCGCGTCCGGTTGCGGTTCTGAATAGCTTGCGGTTCGGACGGTTGACGAACGACCGCGTGAAATATTTGTTCGAGCATGTCGTGTCGGGGATTGCCGGTTACGGCAACTGTATCGGCATTCCGACGGTCGGCGGCGAGATCATGTTCGACGAGAGCTACGAAGGCAACCCGCTCGTTAACGCGATGTGCGTGGGCCTCATCGACCATGACAAAATCCAGAAGGGTGTGGCCAAAGGCGTCGGCAACCCGGTGTTCTATGTCGGACCGGCAACGGGCCGCGACGGCATTCACGGCGCGACGTTCGCATCCGAGGACTTGACGGCGGAATCCGAATCCAAGCGTTCGGCCGTGCAGGTGGGCGATCCTTTCATGGAGAAGCTCGTGCTTGAAGCTTGTCTGGATTTGATCAATTCCGGTATCGTCGTCGGGATTCAAGATATGGGCGCCGCGGGCTTGACCTGCTCGAGCGCGGAGATGGCAAGTAAAGCCGGCAACGGCATGGAATTATATTTGGATGAGGTGCCGCAGCGCGAGGAAGGCATGACGCCTTACGAGATGATGCTGTCCGAATCGCAGGAGCGCATGCTGTTCGTTGTTAAGCCGGAGCATGAAGCTCAGGCAAAAGCGATTTTCGAGCGTTGGGGCCTGCACTGCGCGAAGGTCGGTAAAGTAACGGACGACGGCAACCTGAAGCTGTACCATAAGGGCGAGCTGGTCGGCAACATGCCGGTTACGGCGCTGGTCGACGAGTGCCCGATGTACCATAAGCCTTCGGCGGTGCCTGCGTACTACGAGGCGAATGCTTCCGTCGATACGACGCGTTATGCCGAAGTGACGGACTTGAACGGCGCTTTGCTGAAGGTGCTGGCGTCTCCTACGGTTGCGAGCAAAGAATGGGTTTATAACCAATACGATTACATGGTGCGCACGAGCACGGCGGTTCAGCCGGGTTCCGATGCGGCGGTCGTTACGATTCGCGGCTCCCGCAAGGCATTGTCGATGTCGACCGATTGCAACGGCCGTTACGTGTATTTGGATCCGGAAGTAGGCGGACGCATCGCCGTCGCGGAAGCGGCGCGCAACAATGTGTGCTCCGGCGCCGAGCCGCTCGCGATTACGGACAACCTGAACTTCGGCAGCCCGGAGAAGCCGGAAATTTTCTGGCAGCTGGAGAAAGCGGTCGACGGGATGGCGGAAGCTTGCCGCAAGCTGAATGCGCCGGTGATCGGCGGTAACGTCAGCTTGTACAACGAGAACGCCAAAGGCGCGATTTACCCGACGCCGGTCGTCGGCATGGTCGGCTTGGTGCACGACGTCGATCATATTACGACGCAAGGCTTTAAGCGCGAGGGCGACGTCGTCCTGCTGCTGGGCAACACAAAAGCGGAGCTGGGCGGCAGCGAGTTCCAGTACGTCGTACACGGCGTGACGGAAGGACGTCCTCCCGCGATCGATTTGGACGAAGAGAAAGTTTTGCTGGATGCGGTGCTCAGCGCGATCCAAAGCGGACTTGTCGCTTCGGCGCATGACTTGTCCGACGGCGGCCTGGCTGTCGCATTGGCGGAAAGCTGCATGAGCGGCCGTATCGGGGCGAAGGTTAACTTCGCGAGCGAACTGCGTGCGGATATCGCGCTGTTCAGCGAAAGCCAATCGCGGATTCTGCTCAGCGCTTCGGCGGATAAAGCCGGCGAGCTTGAGAAGCTGTTGGTATCGCGGGGCGTGCCGGTACAAGTATTAGGTACGGTCGGCGGCGAGAAGCTGGAAGTTTCGGTGAATGGCGTTTCGGCCATCGATGCATCTGTAACACAACTAGAAAAGGTTTGGAAGGATGCGATTCCATGTCTGATGAACTGATCGTCGGCGGACAAGGAGCAGGAGTTAAAGTGAACGGGACCGGAGCTGTGCGGCAGCTCTGGACCGGGAACTTTTATAACGAAGGCATCAACAGCCATGACGGCTTGTTCGACAAATTGCGCGAGGAGTGCGGCGTGTTCGGGGTGTTCGGACATGTGGAGGCCGCTTCCTTGTCCTATTACGGCCTTCATGCGCTTCAGCATCGGGGGCAGGAGAGCGCGGGCATCAGCGTAACCGGCGGGGAGTCGTTCAACTACCACCGGGGCATGGGACTTGTGAAGGAAGTATTCAACAACGAAAACCTCGCGACGTTGAGCGGTACCTGTGCGATCGGGCACGTGCGCTACTCGACGTCGGGGGAGAGCAAGCTCGCGAACGCGCAGCCGCTCGTCTTCAAATACCGCGAGGGCGATCTGGCGATTGCGACGAACGGTAATTTGACGAATGCGCCGGACATCAAGAAGCGTCTGGAGCGCGAGGGCTCGATCTTCCAGACGACGAGCGATACCGAGGTTGTGGCGCACTTGATCGCCCGCTCGAAGCATGACGACATCGTGCTGGCCGTGAAGGATGCGCTGCTGCAGGTGGAAGGCGCGTTCGCGTTCCTGTTTCAGACGCGGGATAAGCTCATCGTGGCTCGTGATTCGCACGGCTTGCGTCCGTTCGTGATGGGGCGGCTGGGGACGGCGCGATTGTTCGCCTCCGAGTCCTGTGCGTTCGACGCTGTCGGCGGCAAGTTCGAACGGGATATCGAGCCGGGCGAGCTGCTGATTCTGGATTTGAAGACGGGCGCGGTGACGTATGACCGGTTCTCGCCGGTTAAGCAGCGCGCGATCTGCGCGATGGAATACATCTACTTCGCGCGTCCGGACAGCGACATTGACGAGACGAACATCCACTCCGCCCGTAAGCGGATGGGCCGTCAGCTTGCGATGGAAGCGTTCGTGGACGCGGATGTAGTAACGGGCGTGCCGGATTCTTCGATTTCGGCAGCCATCGGGTATGCGGAGCAGACGGGCATTCCGTACGAGCTCGGCTTGATCAAAAACCGCTATACCGGCCGGACCTTTATCCAGCCTAGCCAAGAGCTGCGCGAGCAGGGCGTGAAGATGAAGTTGTCTGCGGTGCGCAGCATCGTGGAAGGCAAACGCGTCGTCATGATCGACGATTCGATCGTGCGCGGCACGACTTCGCTTCGCATCGTGAACCTGCTTCGCGAAGCGGGCGCGTCCGAAGTGCACGTGCGCATCAGCTCGCCGCCGTTCGCCAACCCGTGCTTCTACGGGATTGATACGCCGAGCCGTCAAGAGCTGATCGCGGCGGTGAAATCGGTGGAAGAGATTCGCCAGGCGATCAACGCCGACTCGCTGCATTTCTTGACGAAGGACGGGCTGCTGGCCGCGATCGGACGTCCGAACGGCGAGTATAACCGCGGTCACTGTACCGCCTGTTTCGACAATCACTACCCGACGCCGGTGCCGGATGAGGCCGCTCTCGGCTGCGGCTGCGACTAGGGAGAAGGTTCCGGAAGTTCGTTCCTTGCTGAAGAACCCTTGTCAGTCTTCTTCCCCGAAGCAGTCGGCGGAAATTATGAAAATAAGGCATCCAGAAGCCTGTACTGTAGGGCTAAAGAGCACGGAAAAAGGGCTGGAGGCCGTATGGCCCCATTAACGGCTTAACAATATGGAGCTTAGAGCGGTCGCCGCCGCATGGCCGGCCGCCGTTCCCTTTATCCCCGCGCAGGTTCCTGCGCAAATCTTTTGACTTTGGCTGTTCGAGCTTGGGGTAGGCGGAGGCGAAGGTTGATGCACGTTACCGGATATAAGCTTCCGAAGCCGTTTTCCCGCAGGAAAACGCGGAGCTGCCTTTGAAAATGAGTTCTTGCCGCAAGGTAAGCCTGAGGAACTCATTTTCAAGAGCGGCCGGAGGGAAACAGCGTGTATATGCAAGCCAAAGCCATACGTTCTCCAGGAGCGAAGGTCATTCCCATTCTGAGGAGGAAAAACGAAGTGTCCGATGCATATAAACAAGCCGGGGTCGACATCGCTGCCGGCAATGAAGCGGTTGAACGCATGAAAAAGCACGTGAAGACGACATTCCGTCCCGAGGTGCTGACGGATCTCGGCGGCTTCGGCGCGCTGTTCGGCCTGAATAAGGAGAAATACGAGGAGCCGGTGCTCGTATCCGGAACGGACGGCGTCGGCACGAAGCTGAAGATCGCGTTCGCGATGGACAAGCACGACACGATTGGCGTCGACGCGGTAGCCATGTGCGTGAACGATATTATCGTGCAGGGCGCGGAGCCGCTCTTCTTCCTCGACTATCTGGCTTGCGATAAAGTCATTCCCGAAAAAATCGAGGCTATCGTCAAAGGCATCAGCGACGGCTGCGTACAAGCAGGCGCGGCGCTAATCGGCGGCGAAACGGCAGAGATGCCGGGTATGTACAGCGAAGGCGAGTATGACATTGCCGGCTTTACGGTTGGAATCGTCGACAAGAAGAAGATCATTGATGGAAGCACGATCAAGCCGGGCGACGTCGTGCTGGGTCTTGCTTCAAGCGGCGTGCATTCGAACGGGTTCTCACTGGTGCGTAAGCTGCTGCTTGAACAGAAAGGCTACAGCCTGCACGACACGATCGACGCGCTCGGGGAACCCCTCGGCGATACGCTGCTTGCGCCGACGAAAATTTATGTCAAACCGGTGCTCAACGTCCTGAACGAAGTGCCGATCAAAGGAATGGCGCATATTACAGGCGGCGGTTTCCTGGAAAACATTCCGCGCGTGCTGCCGGAAGGCGTGAACGTGGAAATCGACTACGGCTCCTGGCCGATTCTGCCGATCTTCGAATTGATGCAGCGCGAGGGCGGCATCAGCCATAACGACATGTTCCGTACCTTTAACATGGGGATCGGGATGGTGGTCATCGTGTCGGAGGAGGATGCGGCGAAGGCGGCGTCTCTGTTTGAACAGCACGGCGAGAAGGCCTACACGCTCGGACGCGTGACGGCGGGTACGCGAGTGGTGACGTTTAACGGGGCGGACGTATGAGTTCGTCACCATTTCGAATCGCCGTATTTGCATCAGGCAGCGGGAGCAACTTCCAAGCGATCGCAGATGCGGTGAAAGCAGGGCAGCTCGATGTTCGCATCGAGCTTTTGGTTTGCGACCGGCCGAAGGCGAAGGTCGTGGAACGGGCGCAGGCGGCCGGCGTGCCGGTGCATGCGTTCCGGCCGAAGGATTACGAGTCGCGCGAGCACTACGAGCAAGAAATATTGGCGCAGCTGCAGGAGAAGCAAGTCGATTTAATCGTGATGGCCGGTTATATGCGGTTGATCACAAGCGTGTTGGTCAAGCCGTTCTACGGGCGGTTGATTAATGTGCATCCGTCGCTGCTGCCTGCTTTTCCAGGGGTGAATGCAATCGGTCAGGCGCTTGACTATGGGGTGAAGGTGACGGGGGTAACCGTTCACTTTGTAGACGGCGGCATGGATACGGGACCGATCATCGCTCAGGCGGCGCTGGAGATTCAGCCGGGAGATACGGAAGAAACGGTCGCGGAGCGGGTACACCGCATCGAGCACAAGTTGTATCCGCAGGTGATCGGCTGGATTCGCGATGGCAAGGTGCGATTGAACGGACGGCATGTCGAGCGCGTCTTGGAAGCGTAGATCGCCCGGGCAGCCAGGTGCGGTCAAAGAGAAATCAAGAGCGGAAAAGAGCAGTAGACAAAGAACGGGAAAAAGGGCACTTGGGCGTTCGCACGCGTGCCATTTATGGAAGAACTTATACGATGAGGGAGGCACCAACCAACGTGGCTATTAGAAGAGCATTAATCAGCGTCTCGGACAAAACCGGCATTGTGGAGTTTGCTGGCGAACTCGCCAAACTGGGCGTGCAAATCATTTCGACAGGCGGCACGCAATCGCTGCTCAAAGAGAAGGGCGTGCCGGTTATCGGCATCTCCGAAGTAACGGGGTTCCCTGAAATTCTGGATGGACGCGTCAAAACGCTGCACCCCGCCGTACATAGCGGACTGCTGGCGATTCGCGACAGCGAAGAGCATCAAGCGGCGATGAAAGAGCTTGGTCTCGACTACATCGACCTTGTGGTCGTCAACCTGTATCCGTTCGCCGAAACGATCGCGAAACCGGATGTTACCTATGAGGATGCGATCGAGAACATCGATATCGGCGGACCGACGATGCTGCGTTCGGCGGCGAAAAACCATGCGTTCGTGACCGTTGTCGTCGATGCTGGCGATTATTCGGCCGTCCTGGAAGAAGTCAAAGCCGCAGGCGATACGACACTGGATACGCGCAAGCGCCTCGCAGGCAAAGTATTCCGCCACACGGCGGCTTACGACGCGCTCATCTCCGATTACTTGGCGAAGCAAACAGGCGAACCGCTGCCGGAGAAGCTCACCGTCACTTACGAGAAAGTACAAGACCTTCGCTATGGCGAGAACCCGCATCAGAAAGCGGCGTTCTACCGTAAGCCGCTCGCTCCGTCCGGTAACATTACGACGGCCGAACAGCTGCATGGCAAGGAGCTGTCTTATAACAACATCAACGATGCAAACACGGCGCTGCAAATCGTTAAAGAATTCAGCGAACCGGCCGTTGTTGCGGTTAAACATATGAACCCTTGCGGCGTCGGTATCGGCACCGACATTCACGAAGCCTACCAAAAAGCTTATGCAGCCGACCCGGTCTCGATCTTCGGCGGCATCGTTGCGGCGAACCGGACCATCGGCAAGGAAACGGCGCTCTTGCTTCATGAAATTTTCCTTGAAATCGTCATCGCGCCGGATTTCAGCCAAGAAGCGCTCGACATCCTGAAGCAAAAGAAAAATATTCGACTGCTGCAAGTCGGCGACATCAGCGGGGCGAAAAAAGCGGAAGCCATCATCACGACCGTCGAAGGCGGCATGCTGGTGCAGGACAGCGACGCTTACCAGCTCACTGAAGCGGATCTGCGAATCGTGACGGAACGTCAACCGACCGAGGCCGAGCTGAAGCAGCTGTTGTTCGCTTGGAAGGTTGTGAAGCATGTGAAGTCCAATGCGATCGTGCTCGCGGCGGACGACATGACGATCGGTGTAGGCGCCGGTCAAATGAACCGTGTCGGCGCAGCCAAAATCGCCATCGAGCAAGCCGGGGACAAAGCGCAAGGGTCCGTGCTCGCCTCCGATGCGTTCTTCCCGATGGGCGATACGCTGGAGCTTGCGGCTAAAGCAGGCATCACCGCGGTGATTCAGCCGGGCGGCTCGATCAAGGACGAAGAATCGATCCGCGTCGCGAATGAGCACGGCATCGCTATGGTGATGACGGGCGTGCGCCATTTTAAACACTAAGGGGAGCGTAGCCAGATGCGGATATTGGTAGTGGGCGGCGGCGGCCGCGAGCATGCAATTTGTTGGGCGCTGAAAAAAAGCCCGAAGGTGAAGGAGCTGTACTGTGCGCCGGGTAACGGCGGTATCGCCCAAGTGGCGGAGTGCGTGCCGATTCCGGTTAACAAGTTTGAAGAGATCGCGCAATTCGCGATCGATCATACGATTGACTTAGTCGTCATCGGACCGGATGATCCTTTGGCCGAAGGCATCGTCGATCATTTGGAAGCGAAAGGGTTGACGGTTTACGGACCGCGCCAGAACGCCGCTATTATTGAGGGCAGTAAAGTGTTCACCAAGCAGCTGCTCAAAAAGTACGACATCCCGACCGCAGCGTACGAATCGTTCGATTCGTACGAGCCGGCACGGGCTTATTTAAACCAATTGCGTGCGCCTTATGTCATCAAGGCCGACGGCCTCGCGGCAGGTAAAGGCGTCATTATCGCGCAATCGATCGAAGAAGCGGATCAAGCGCTTCAAGACATTATGGTCGCGAAAGTGTTCGGCGAGTCAGGCAACCAGGTCGTCATCGAAGAGTTCCTGACGGGCCAGGAGATGTCCATTCTTTCCTTCGTCGATGGCGAGGTGGTGCGTCCGATGGCGGCTGCTCAGGATCATAAGGCCGTTTATGACAACGACCAGGGTCCAAATACAGGCGGGATGGGTACGTATTCTCCTCTGCCGCATATCCCGCAATCGATCATCGACGAGGCGATCGAAACGATCATTAAACCGACGGCGAAAGCGATGGTGGCCGAAGGACGCCCATTCCGCGGCGTGCTGTTCGCGGGATTGATGCTTACGCCGGAAGGTCCGAAAACTATCGAATTCAACGCGCGCTTCGGAGATCCTGAAACGCAGGTCGTGCTGCCGCGGTTGAAAACCGATTTGCTGGATATTTTCCTCGCCACGGTCAACGGCTGTCTGGATCAAATGGATATCCAATGGAGCGACGAGGCCGCCGTATGCGTCATCCTCGCTTCGCCGGGATATCCGGCGGCGTATCCGAAAGGACTTCCGATCGAAGGGCTCGAGGACGCGGAGAACGAACCGGATGCGCTCGTGTTTCACGCCGGCACAGCGGTTCAAGGCGGACAGCTCGTCACGAACGGCGGCCGCGTCATCGGCGTGACGGCGCTCGGATCGAACATTGCGGAGGCCCGTGCCAAAGCGTATGCCGCAGCCGACCGGATTCGTTTCGAAGGCAAGCACTACCGTACGGACATTGCGAAGAAAGCGCTCGTGTAACTCAAATAGAAGTCAAAAGCCGGAGCAGAAGGACAATTCCTTCCGACTCCGGCTTTTTGTATAGGCGGGCGGCTACTTTCTTCCGCTGCCTTTGATCACGATTTTATCCCAATACTTATAGACGCAAATACCGGCGATGACGGTTCCTGTAATGAGCAGCGCAGAAAGCCAATATTGATTCGCGTAATCGGCCAACGTCATGACGCAGCCCTCCTTCCACGATTACCCTTAGCTTGCCCAACAAGCGATGCAGATTATGTGGCGGAGGAAATGCTGTTTAAACCGGTTGTTCTTCCCGCACGGCCGCTGTCGCGGCGGCTGAAGCTGCGGTCACGGCAGCATCGGGGACGAAGTCTTGGAAAACGGGCTGCTTGCCCCGGCCGAAAGGTACGACCATCGGCGTACCGAACAACGGGTCTTGGATCACCCGGCAATCGAGATCGAACACGGTCGCGATCAACGATTCGTCGACAATATCTTGAGGCCGTCCTTCGGCGCACACCTTGCCGTTCTTAATGGCGACGATGTTGTGAGCGTACCGGCACGCGAGGTTGATGTCGTGCAGCACCATCACAATCGTCCGCTGCTCCTGTTCGTTCAATTGATGCAGCAGATCGAGCACTTCGATTTGGTGTGCCAAATCGAGATAAGTCGTCGGCTCGTCGAGCAGGATGGTGGGCGTTCCCTGTGCCAATGTCATGGCAATCCAAGCGCGCTGGCGCTGTCCGCCCGATAACGAGTCAACCGTACGGTCGGCAAGCGGCGTCATGTGGGTGAGCTCCAGGGCACGCTGCACCATCGTTTCGTCTTCCTTCGACCACTGCTGCAGCCAGTTCTGGTAAGGGTAACGGCCTTGCTTTACGAGCTGAAGCACCGTTAGTCCATCCGGAGCGGCGGGGCCTTGCGGAAGAATCGCCATGCGGCGCGCAATCTCTTTGGTAGCTAAGGAAGCGATGTCGCTGCCGTCCAATACGACCTGACCCTTTTGCGGCTTCAGCAGCCGGGCGAGGGAACGCAGCAGGGTCGACTTGCCGCAGCCATTGCTGCCGATGAAGACGGTGATTTTTCCTTTTGGCAAACTCAGGTTGAGGCTCTCGAAGATGCGGGTATCCCCGTAGCTTAGGCAGAGTTCGTTGGATTGAATGGCGGTCATCGGGATCGCTCCTTTGGTTAATGGGATTGCCGTTTATAGGCTTTATCGGTTACTGTTACGGTTACGGTACAATAAGAAAATGAATAAAGGCGCGCCGACGCTGGCGGTGAACACGCCGGCAGGAATATCGAGCGGCGGGGCGATCGTACGTCCGGCCAAGTCGGCAAGCAGCAGCAGAATCGCGCCAATCAGCGCCGAGACGGGCAGCAGGGCGCCGAAGCTCGGACCGACGAGGCGTCGCGCCATATGCGGAGCCATCAGGCCGATGAAGGTAATCGCGCCACCAAAGGCGATTGCTGTGCCGCCGAGCGCTACGCTCAGCAAGATCAGCAACAACCGTTGGCGCTGCACGCTGCTGCCGACGCTGCGGGCGACGTCTTCGCCAAGCTCCTGGACGTTAACGTGTCGCGCAAGAAAGAACAGAATCGGCATCAGTACGAGCACCCATGGGAAGAGGGGCGTTACAGCCTTTTCCCAGGAGACGCCGTAGATGCTGCCGGTCATAAACGTCAGTGATTGGTTGGCGAGAACGACGGGACCCATAATCATCATCATATAAGAGATCGAGTTCATGGCTGCAGTCATCGTAATGCCGATTAAGACGAGTCTCAGCGGCGAGACGCCCTTCTTCCAAGAGAGCGTGTAGATGAGCAGGGTTGCGGCCAACGCGCCGATAATGGCGAACAGCGGAAGCCAATGAATGCTTAAGCGTTCGGCGAAAAAGAAGAAGAACGAAACAGCGCCAAGCACGGCGCCGCCGGTGATGCCGATATTGTCCGGCGACGTCAACGGATTGCGTACGACCCCTTGCAGAATCGCACCGGAGACGGCCAGCGACGCTCCGATCAGAACGGCTGTGATGATTCGAGGCAGACGAAGCGATCGGATAATGAGTTCATTCGAGTCCGTCCCGTAACCGAATACCGAGCGAATGACTTCGCCGGGGGCAATGTACAGGCTTCCGATTCCTGTGCATAAAATCATCACAGCAACGGTTGCCACGAGGAGCAGCAGGCCGGCGACAAGCGCTTTCCGGTGAATCAGGAACGAGTAAAAGCTGCTGCGTAAGGTAATGTAGCGGCTGCGCGAGCTGTTCATCGAAGTAGTCCTCCCTTGCGCGCGATGTAAACGACAAAAGGCACGCCCATTAAAGCGGTGGTGACGCCAACGTGCACCTCGGTCGGCATGGCGATATATCTCGCTCCCAAGTCTGCGGTAACGAGAAGCAAGGCGCCAAGTACGGCGCAATACGGGATGACCCAGCGATGATCGATGCCAATCAGGAAACGCACAATATGCGGAATGATAACGCCGATAAACAGAATCGGGCCGGCAACGGCGACGGAGCCGCCGGCCAGCAGCACGATGACGACGGCCGCAGCCGCTTTGATCAAGACGGTGCGTTGGCCCAAGCCTTTGGCCACGTCGTCGCCCATCGACAGCACGTTCATATGGGGCGCCAGCACAAGCGCTCCGATCATAGCGACGGCGATGTACGGGAGAACGGCCGTCAACATGTCCATCGTACGACCCGACACCGAACCGACAAGCCAGAACAACACCTGGTCGAAAGCTTTGCCGTTGGCGAGCAGGATCCCTTGCGTCAGGGAGAAAAAGAATGCGGATATAGCCGAGCCGGCGAGCGTGATCTTAATTGGAGTCATCCCGTCGCGGCCGATGGAACCGAGCAGATACACGAGCACCGAGCTGACCGCTGCACCAAGAAACGCAATCCACGTGAAGGCTACTAAACCGGATACATTGAAGAAAGCGACGCATAGTACGATGGCGAACGAAGCTCCGGCATTCACGCCGAACAGGCTGGGTGAGGCGAGCGGGTTGCGGGTGATGGCCTGCATCAGCGCACCGGCTACCGCCAGGCTGCCGCCGACGATCGCGGCAATAAGCGATCGTGGGATACGGGATGAGCGAATAATCAGATTATCGTTGGTTTCCGTGTAGGCGGTGAACGAGGAGACGATGCGTTCCCATGAATAAGTGGTGACGCCGTATTTCACGCTGGCCAGCATGGCCAGGGCGAGCAGCGCAATAGCTGCGAGTAGTCCGATAATGCGAAATGTTGTCGTATGTAAGTAGGTTTGCATGAATGTCTGGCCCGCTTCCTTTAATGCATATAATGAATAATTAATAAAATCGATAATGGAGGCTATGTCTCATTTTATGAGAATGGTTCTCGTAAGTCAATGATTTTGAGAATCATTATCAAAATTTTTATTGACAACGAATGAAGGAACGATTACGATAAACGAGGCAAAGATGATAATGATTATCATTCTTTTCCGCTAAAACCATCATTGATCATCAAACGGGGGGTTTACACGTAACATGAAGACATTTATTCAAGCCAAATCGATGACGCTGCTTGCCGTCATTCTAATGGTAGGACTCGTTCTGTCCGCCTGCGGCACGAAACCGGCTGCTCCTGCGGAAACGAACAATACTGCAGGAGGGAAGACGGAAACGGCAACGCCTGCTGCTGCTCCTCATAAAGTGAAACACGCGATGGGCGAAACGGAAGTGCCGGCTAACCCTAAACGCGTCGTCATCCTGACAAACGAAGGAACAGAAGCGCTGTTGTCGCTTGGCATTAAGCCGGTCGGCGCGGTTAAGTCGTTTACCGGCAACCCGTGGTACGACCACATTAAGGCCGACATGGAAGGCGTTACGGTGCTGGGTGAAGAGGGACAGCCGAACATCGAGCTGATCGCTTCACTGAAGCCGGACCTGATCATCGGGAACAAGATGCGTCAAGAAAAAATTTACGAGCAGCTTAAAGCGATCGCTCCGACCGTGTTCTCCGAAACGCTGCGCGGCGAGTGGAAGAGCAATTACCGTTTGTATGCCGAAACGGTAGGCAAGAAGGAAGAAGGCGAGAAAGTGATCGCCGCTTTCGACAAACGTACTGAGGAATTCAAGGCGAAAGCCGGCGACAAGCTGCAGCAGAAAGTGTCCGTTGTGCGCTTTATGGCGGGCAAAACGAGAATTTATTTGTCCGATACGTTTACGGGCATCATCTTCAATCAAATGGGCATTGCCCGTACGACGGTAAAAGCGAAAGATACGTTCGTCGAAGAAATTACAAAAGAGCGTCTTCCTGAAGCTGACGGCGATATCATCTTCTACTTTACTTATGAAACCGGCGATGACAAAGGAAATCAGCAAGAGAAGGATTGGACTAACGATCCGCTCTGGAAAAACTTGAACGCCGTAAAGAACGGCAAAGCATATAAAGTGAACGACGCGATCTGGAATACGGCGGGCGGCGTTAAAGCGGCCAACCTGATGCTGGACGAATTGTTCAAAATTTACGAAATTAAATAATGACTCATGAGAACCGTCACCTTTCTTTTTAGAAACGTGACGGTTCTTTGCTTGCAAAGGGGTGTATAACATCGGAAGCGACCATGCAAAATAGGAGGGACAGGCAAAGGGTTGACAATAGTATCTGTTATAAATATAATTACAGTATACGAAGCAGGAGGGGGACGGCGGCATGAACAGCGAATTCACGATTGCAGTGCATAGCTTGGTACTGCTCGCCTATCGCTCCGACCGCTCCGCAACCAGCGAGTATATCGCGGATAATGTAGGTACCCATCCGGCTCGGGTTCGCAAAGTATTGAGCTTTCTGAGGAAAGCCGGTTATGTGGTGACCAAAGAGGGCAGCGGCGGCGGTTACACGCTGGCGTGCGACCCGGATGAAGTGTCGCTGGCGGAAATTTATTGCATCACCTCTATAGGTTCGATCAAGCCTTCCTGGTGTTCGGGCGATGAGGAAGAGGACTGCATGATCGCCTGCAACATGGCCGATGTGATGGATGGGATTTTTTCCGAGGCGGAAGAGCGCATGATGACATACTTGGAGCAGCTCAAAATTAGCGATGTGCTCGAGCGTGTGCGTGTTCAAGCCAGCAAAAAGTAACTTTTTTGCGATCTAACTGTTATTATTTTATAAACAGTTTGATATAGAGAACTTCATTTAATA
>NZ_BCPS01000006.1:0-44705 GCF_016586185.1 Paenibacillus sp. EPM92 | reverse complement strand
AGATAAACGATGGCGATTGTAAATGCGAAAGACAGCGATTTTGGCCAAACCGTAAAGGAAGGCGTCGTGCTCGTCGATTTCTGGGCCCCTTGGTGCGGACCGTGCAAAATGATTGCGCCGGTCTTGGAAGAACTGAACGGTAAGCTTGGCGATTCGGTGACGATCGCGAAGGTGAACGTGGACGACAACCCGGAAACGGCCGGGAAGTACGGCGTCATGAGCATTCCGACGCTGAAGCTGTTCAAGGACGGAGTTGAAGTCGGGACGCAAGTAGGTTTCCGCCCGCTGTCGGAGCTGGAAGCTTGGGTGCAAGGCCAGCTGTAAGAGTATCGAATGAACCGAAGAGACCGGCAAACATCGCATCGATGTTTGCCGGTCTCTTCGGCGTTTGGCCCGATTTGCGCGATGCAGCAGGAATTGGGAGCGGAAGAACGGAATATTGTAGGTAGATGATTTTGGGGGAGAAAGGACGCGCCTGCCGTGTCTGTGATCCCGATTCCGGAAAGGAGTTCAGCCTGTATGCTTCCTTCCTTGTTCGTTGCCCATGGGGCTCCGACGCTTGTAACCGATCGGCTCCGCTACACCGGGTTTCTCCAAACGCTGGGACAGAAGCTGCCCAAGCCGCGAGCTATCGTTCTGTTCAGTGCACATTGGGAAGCTGCGGTGCAGCAAATCGGCTCCGCCGTGCGTTATACAACGATCCATGATTTCTTCGGTTTCCCGGACGCCTTATATGAGATCGAATATAGGGCCCAAGGCGACATTGCGCTTGCGCTGCAAATTCGGGAACTGCTGGAGAAGGAAGGCGTGGCAGCCGAGCTTGACGACCGACGCGGGCTGGATCACGGAGCCTGGAGCGTCTTGAAGCTGATGTATCCGCAAGCGGACGTCCCCGTTGTATCGATGTCGGTTCATGCCGGTCTCGTGCCCGAGCAGCAGTACCGAATCGGCCGAGCGCTGGCCGCCTTGCGGAAGCAGGACGTGCTAATTATGGGCAGCGGCGGTACGGTTCATAATCTGAACCGGCTTGCTTGGGACAGCGGGGACGTCAGCGCGTGGGCGCTCGAATTCGACGAGTGGCTTGGGGAGCGGATCGAGACGTGGGACATCGATCGGTTGTTTCGTTATGACGCGGAGGCGCCGTTCGCGAAAGAGGCGGTGCCTCGGTCGGAGCATTTCGTGCCGCTGTTGATCGCCATGGGCGCGGCGCATGAAGGGAAGAAGGCGAAGCTGCTGCACCGCCAGTATCAATACGGTTCCTTGTCATTAAGCTGTTGGATGTTCGGTTAATGCTTGATTCATCCGCTTCTATTTGTGAAGTTGATAGAATATAGATTACTAGAAGCTACAAGAAGACAAGCGAACGAGGTGAGCCTTAATGGACAAAAGGTCAGCGGACCGGGAGAAGGCCTGGCAACGAAAGACGGGATGGAAGCGCAAAGGCGGCTTTGCGCTGCTTGCTTGCGCTATGGCGCTGTCGGCAGCGGGTTGCAATGCGGATGATGGCGCAACAACTGTACCGGAGGCGGCGGAGACGGCAAAGCCTGTCCTGAAGCAAGAGGAGCCTCCGGCTCCTGCACCGAAGGCTGCGTATCTGGCGCCGCTCACCGGCGTAGAGACCGCGGAGAAGAACGAATCCCGGCCGGTTATGGTAGTCATCAACAATGCGCCGCAGGCGCGTCCGCAGAGTGGGCTGCTGCAGGCTGATTTACTGTACGAGGTGCTCGCTGAAGGCGAAATCACCCGGTTGATCGCGCTGTTTCAGAGCAGCGCTTTCACGGGCGACATCGGACCTGTCCGCAGCATTCGTCCTTATTTCATCAGTATCGGTAAATCGTATGGCGCGATTCAAGTGCACGCGGGAGGCAGTCCGGACGGTTACGAGACGATCAGCCGCGAGAGAATCGAGAACCTGGACGAGATCACGAACGCGGGCCCATACTTCTGGAGGGAGAAATCCCGGAAAGCTCCGCACAACTTATATACGAATTTGACAAATATCCGCGACGGCGCCGGTAAACGGGGTCTCAAGGATCAAGGACCGACGGCGCCCGTTTATTCGTTCGCCAAGCCGGAAAGCGGCGCGGTTGAAACGATGGGCAGCGGGGCGAAGGAGGCGCGCAAAGTCGATGTGACGTTCCTGGTGAAGTCGTACCGGGTGTCCTACGAGTATGACGAAGCGGCGCGCAATTACAAGCGTTCGATTAACGGCAGCGCGCATAGCGATTTGAATAACGGAGAGACGTTAACGGCGACGAACGTCGTTGTCCTGGGCGCGGTGCATCGCATTCTCGATAATGAAGGCCGCCGCGACGTGAAACTAATGGGGCAGGGGACGGCCGTCTTGTTCCAACGCGGCATGGCTAAATCCGTGGAGTGGAAGCGGGAACGCGAAAACGACCCTATTCGCTTGTACGATCAGGGCCGTGAAGTTTCGCTGCTTCCTGGGCAAACGCATATGCTTATCGTGCCGAACACGCCGACGTTTGAGGAACACGTCGTTTATTGAGTAAGGAACGCGGAGACGTTCTTCTTCCACGGATCGATGTACGGGTCGGTCGCCCAATGCGCCATAATGACCGACTCCTGAGGTTTCAGCTCGACGGTCAGGAGCGGGTTCGGCAGCAGGACGCCCTTATAAGGATACACGATCAAATGGCGGTCCGCGACGACAAGGACGACATCGAGGTTCGGCGAAGAGTAGGCGTCGACGGCGGCCGGTTGAATGCGTTTGATTTCCCCCCACTCGGGAACTAACCGATCATGTGAAACGACTTCCGCCGGCAGCGACATCGGCACATCCTTCAGACGATAGGATTGGCTGTCGCCGCTCGCATCGTTCTCATAGGAAGCGACCTTCGCAATCCAGCGGCCTTGTTGACGAGCGATCGTCCAGCTCTCCCCCCAGGTGTCGGTTGACGCATGCTTCGGCTGAAATTCGCTCGGCATAAGCGGGAGGTATGGGTCCAGCTGCTGGAGCGCAGGCTCGACGGCCGTGCCGAAAATGTCCTTCAGCTTCACATGCGGCTGCTGTAACGGCGGCTCATCGGGGTTAGAGGCGCCCGCGAGTTGCGGCACGTCTTTCACCCATACAAACCGGGAACTCCGTAAATCGCCTTTCTTATCCCGGGTCATGACCTTCTGCTCCACGGCGATGTAACGGTTGCCGACGAATAGAAGCTTTTCCGTTAAGGCCGCGTTAGACAGGGCTGCGACCTGTTTGGCCGACTGGTCGGCTGATCTGGAGGAGGCGGCGAGCGCTGCGCTCCAGTAGACGTAAGCGCGGCCTTCCCCGTTTACGGTGCGCGCTTCTCTCAAGCGCCAGAAGTCCATTTTATACGGCATGAGGATGCCGGGGCCTTGGCTTATCACTTTCAAACGGCTGTCATCCGGCGCGATTAACAGCGTGCGGTATTCGCTCTTTTCTTCCGTCGGTTCGGCGGTTTTCGTATCGGTTCGCAGACCGACCAGGAGCGCCGTTCGGACGGTCGACTCGAAATCCGGCACGACCTGCGAGGCCGTAGCTGCCATAGGCGCTGAATCCAGCGTTGAGGCGGGAGGCATGAACCATCGGTCGCCTTCCACCGCAAGGAACAGCAAGGCTGCAGCGGCCGCAGCCCCTGCACCGGCGAGCCAGGGCCGAATTCGGCGGACCGTCGGAGAGGAAGGGGCTTCCGCGGTCATGATGCGTTCTTCGATTCGTTTGCGCAAAGCATCCGTAAACCCGTCCTGGGCAAACGGGCCGTCGGACAACTCCTGTTTAAGTTCCTTGTCAATCGGATCCAATGCGACGACTCTCCTTCAACCTCGAAATTTTGTTCCGCGCATGAAACAACCTCGATTTCACCGTTCCTTCGCTCACGCCGAGCAGCTCCGCAATCTCCTTCATCGATAACTGATGGTGGGCGAACAAGATCAATACCTCGCGGTATTTCACCGGAAGCTTCAACACCAAGTCCCACATTTCGTTTACCGTCAACTTGGACATCACCTCTTGCTCGGTTGAAGCCGTAGCCTGCTCTTCCCGGGCGGTGAACGCGTCGACAAGCGTCACTTTGCGGAGGAAAGCCGATTTGCGGTAGTCGAGGGTCATGTTGCGGGTGATGGCGAGCAGCCATGTCTTGACCGAAGATTCACAGCGAAACGAGTATAAATTCCGGTACACTTTCAGGAACACTTCTTGCGTAATATCATCAGCCTGATCCCACTTGCGTGTGATGCTGTAGGCATAATTCCATACATCCTTACCGTAAGCGGTCATCAGCTCCTGTAAGATCGCCTTCTTGTCGGAGCTGTCGGACAAATACTTCAAATATTCAAAATTCACATCCGATTCCAAAACAGACACCTCAAGTCTTTTGACGATCTTACCATGGCTAAAGTTCAATGAAATAGTCGGAACAGCAATTGAAGGGTGACATCGCCAGTGCTTCTCTTACCAGTTTACTTGGATCGTCCCTATTAATAAAGAGGTATTTAAAGTATCGGAGTGAAGAGACACGTGGTCAGGCAGCACCGGCGCTCTAACGGGCGTATAGCCTTGAGCCTGAAAATAGGTTGATCCCTTGACATTAAAATTAACTTAAGTTAATTTATTTATATAAGTTAACTTTAATATGGAGGGGGGACGAACCATGAATACGCGGCAGATCTCTCTGCGTGAGCTTAAGAAAGCGCGGGCCAAGCTGGCGATCTACGAGGCGAGCTTAAGCTTGATCGGGGAACGGTCTTTTCGCGACATGACGGTCGAGGATGTTTGCCGGAAAGCGGAAGTGTCGAAGGTGACGTTCTTCAAGTTTTTTCGGCAAAAGGAAGATTTGTTGATTTATTTCATGAGGGTATGGCTTACCGAGCGGCTGATCGAGCTGGAGGAGAACGGTAAGAAGGGGTTCGACGCGATCCGTCATTTATTTCTCCACATTCAGCGGTCGAGTGCCGAGAGGCCGGGGTTGATGCTGGCTTTGATCGGGTTTTTGAGCGAGTTGAAAATGCATCCGTGCATGCCGGAATTGAGCGAAGCCGAGGTTCAGCTGCTGTTTCCGGGAAATCCGGAGCTGGGGGGACGGGAGCCCCGTATGGATGCACTGTTTGAGAGATCCGTCCGCGAGGCGGCGGAAGCCGGCGAATTGAGGCAGGGGGTAACGCCTCTTGAGGCTGCGAAGGTGCTGGTGACGATTTTCTACGGTGCCTATTTGTCGGCGCATATGTTTCAAGAGCGCGACCTGCTTGCTCATTACGAGCGGCATTTGTCGTTATTAGGCGAAGGAGGTCATTCGTAATGGCTGCTGTAGTGCCCGGTCGTTATACGGCCCAAATCGAAGGTTCGTTCGTGGTGTTCATTATCGGGGTTCGGGTGAATAAGCTGTGGGCGGTTCGCGATTGGCTACCGATTATTAAGGCGATGCCGCCGATGCTGAAGGAGCTGTACACGCATCCGGAGCTCGGCTTCCTGCACGCGGAATATTTCATAACGCTGCGGGGACCGATGATCGTGCAGTATTGGCGGTCGTTCGAGCAGCTGGAGCAGTATGCGCGGCAGGGCGCGCTTCATCTTGACGCCTGGCGCATGTTTAACCAAAAGGTCGCGGCCAGCCGCTCCGTCGGCATTTACCACGAGAGCTACCTCGTCCCGGAGGGCCGGTACGAATGCGTGTACCATCACATGCCTGTGATGGGGCTCGCGAAAGCGGGGCGGCACGTACCTGCAACGGGCCCCCGCGAGACGGCCGCGCGCCGCCTCGGCGGCGACAACGAACCGGCGGTGCCGTCTCCGCCGGTCGAATAGCCGCGCCGGCACCCGTGCGCGGCGGGCCTGCGGCTGCGCCCACGCCAGCGCGCAACAGCCCGAAGACGGACTCGCTTTCGAGTCCCGTCTTCGGGCTGTTCGCATGGCGCGGCGGAGCACCCGGCCGCCGCCGCTTACCGCGCTTCCGCGGCGATCAGTACACCCCGCCGATCGGCGGCACGTAAGCGTCCTCGGGACGCTCCCGCCGGCGCTCGGCCTCCTCGCGCTCCTTGTTCTCGTCGTGCCAGACGAGAACAAGGACGCGGCCTTGATCCAGCTCGGCTTCATACCGCTCCGCTTCCCCGGCGGAGATGCCGAGCGACTCCATCTTGGACCGCAGCTGCTCTCCGCGCGATCGGAACAGGTTGGCGAAAGCGGTCGCCATGCCTTCCTCTATCAAACCGATCGTATTCGTATCGGTCAGCTTACTAAGCTCCTCAGTTCGTTCGCTATCGTGAGCCAGCACGTAAATTTCACTTAACGGATGGCCTTGTTCCCGGAATTCACGAATCGCTCGAATGGCTTGCTCCACATGGTCAACCAGCTTGATCATCGTTCTCATGGATGGTCCCTCCCGAAAATGTTTTTTTTGCTGCCAAGCGCCCGGACTTCCTTGTTCCATGCATGGATGGCTGTTGTGCAGCCGGCTGCTAACCGACCGGCTTGTCCCTTATTAACCTTTATTTTCCGCGTTGAATCAGCCTTTCTCTTGTTTCAATCGCCCCTTGACAAGGTTACATATACTTATAAAGTTCGCTATAATGGTAATAACGGTACAATTCCGGGTATGTTTGGAAGCGGATTTGAACCGCTTGGCGATTAGAAATGAGGGGCGAATCAAGCATGAATATAGCCATTGTGGATGATAATCCGGTTAATATTATCGTCATTGAGAAAATTTTACAAAGCGCGGGTTATCACTCGTTCTGGAAAGCGTCGTCGGCGGTTGAATTGCTGGATCGATTAGCTGCCCACACGGAAGGGAAAATTCCCGTCGATTTGATTCTGATGGACATGATGATGCCGGAGGTCGACGGCATTGAGGCGTGCCGCCGCATTCAGCAGGACGACCGGTTGAAGGACATTCCGGTCATTATCGTTACGGCGCTCGGCGATTCAAATAAGCTGGCCGAGGCGCTGGAAGCAGGCGCCATCGATTACGTGATGAAGCCGGTCAACAAAATCGAGCTGATTGCCCGCATCCGCGTAGCGCTGCGGCTTAAATACGAGAAAGACTGGCATATCGAGAACGAAGCCAAAATCCGCAGCGAGCTGGACCTTGCCCGGCAAGTACAGAGCAGCGTGCTCAGCCCCCCTTTACAGAAAGAGCGGCTGTCCATCGGGGCGGTGTATTACCCTTCGTTCGAGCTGGCCGGCGACTTATACGCCTGGTACCGCATTGACGAACATCGCCACGGGGTCATCATTTTGGATATGATGGGGCATGGCATCTCGTCCTCGCTCGTGTGCATGTTCATTTCCTCCGTTATGCAGGATACGATTACACGGTTCGTGTCGCCGGAGTTCGTGGTGGCCGAGTTGAATCGGTATATGAACCAATTGAATCAGAAGAGCGCAGACGTGAGTTATTATTTTACGGCGATTTATTTATTGATCGATACGGAACGGCAGACGATCGAATATGTGAATGCGGGCCATCCGCCCGGGTTTTTATTCGAGGAAGGTAAACGTCCGATGGCGCTCGATCAAGGGAGCTGCGCCGTCGGTTTTTTCGATCAGATGGACATTACCAAAAGCACGTACGCTTATGAGCAGCCGATTCGCATTGTGCTGTATACGGACGGATTGCTTGAAGCGCTGCCGCTGCCGGACGATTATCCGGAAGAGGCGAGCGAAGCCGACCTGCTCATGGAGCGCATACAAGCCAGTATGGGAGAGGGCCGCAATGCCGAAGAGGTGATGCGGGAGGTACTGCCGGCGGATGTGCTGGAGTCGCGCAAAGACGATATTTGCATGGTGATGATCAGCGCATCATGAACGCAGGGGTCAACCGCTTACGACGATGAAGATGGGGAAAGGGTCATCAGGCATGAAAATTAAAACCAAGCTGTTTCTGGGATTCAGCATCCTGCTCGTGATTATGTTCACCTTGGCCGGGCTCGGAATCAGCCGACTGTCAAGCACCGACGAAAGCATCAAGGAAGTGTACAATAACCGCTATAAAAAACTGAAGATCAGCACGCAAATGCGCAATGAGGCGGCGGAGCTCTCCAAAGCGACCGTCAATCTGCTGCTCATCGACGACCCGTCCAGCGACAAGAAACACCTGGAGCAGATGCGCACGTTGAGCGGATCCCTTCGCAGCGGGATGGAGAAGGCGGATGCGATTTTTGACGAAAATCAGGAACGCGCCATCGTCGAGGATATGCTTAAATACGGAACCGCTTATTTGGACTACGTCAATCAAGTCATCATCTTGCACCAGCAGGGCAAGGAAGACGAAGCGAACAAGCTCCGGACCGCCAGCGGCCTTGAGCTGCAGGATATCTTTATCGAGTCGATGACGGGCATGAGCAAGTTTCAAGAAGAAGCCATGGATAAGGCCATTGAGACGGTGCATGCCGATAATCAGGAGTCGTTCAAATGGACGGGATCGCTCACCATTGTCGGGCTGCTGCTCGGCTTCGGGATTATGTATGCCATCGTGCGCAGCTTGACTCGAGGAATCGGCACGCTGACCGGGATGATCTCCAACTTTGCCGGTGTCCAATGGGGAGAGGCGACTTACCGGGTACCGGTCACTACGTCCGACGAATTCGGCCAAATTGGCCGCATGTTCAACCGCTTGGCTGACGATTTGGAGAAAGCGGCGGTGAACGAACGCGAGCTGAACCGAATGAACGAGGACCTGTTATGGCTGCAGACACAGGTCGGCAACATTTACTATTCGCTGCAGGAAAGCGGCAAGGTCGAGGAGCTGGCTGAAGGTTTTATTAGCCGGCTGGCGACTACCGTCGGGGCGCATGGCGGCGCCTTTTACATCGTGGAGCCGTCCTCCCCGGGGTACATGAAGGAGAAGAAGCTCGTGCTGTCCGGGGCCTATGCTCATGCTCAGCCCGAAGCGGCAGCGGCAGCCGAATTGCCGCTTGGGCAAGGTCTTGTCGGGCAGGCGGCGAAGGACGGCAAAGCGATTCACATCCGCGAGTATGCCGGCGACTATGGGACGGTGCGCTCCGCGTTCGGGGCGATGGAGCCCATGGCCGTTACGGTGCAGCCTATAAAATACGAGGACAACGTGCTGGCCGTGTTTGAGCTTGTTTCGTTCAAACCGTACTCCGAATTAGAGCTCAAGCTGATGGAACAAGTCTCCGAAGTGATCGGTATGCTGTTGAACGCGCTGCAGGGCCGGTTGCGGAACGAGGAGCTGCTGCGCATCCATCAGGCGCTTACCGACGAGCTGCAAAGCCAATCGGAGGAGCTGATTTCCCAGCAGGATGAACTGAAGGCGTCGAACGAGAAGCTTGAAGAACAGACGAAAGCGCTGCAAGCGTCCGAAGAGCTGCTGCAGCGGCAGCAAGGGGAGCTTGAGCTGAGCAACGAGGCGCTGCAGAGCAAGACGGCAGAGCTGGAAGAGCAAATCCGCGAGACGGAGGAAGTGAACCGGCAGATCGAGCTGGCGCGGGATTCGCTCGAACAGCAGGCGTTGGAGCTGGCGCTTGCTTCGAAATACAAGTCCGAGTTTCTCGCCAATATGTCGCACGAGCTGCGCACGCCGCTGAACAGTCTGCTTATCCTTTCCCAACTGCTGAAGGAAAATAAGGACCGGAACTTGTCGGGCAAGCAAGTGGAATATGCCGAGACCATCTACTCTTCCGGCTGCGATCTGCTGAAGCTGATCGACGATGTGTTCGATTTGGCGAAGGTGGAATCCGGGAGAATGGAGCTGCACCCGGAGCACGTGACGATTCACGACATCGTCGATTCCGTCGAGAAGGCGTTCCTTCCGCTCGCCCGTACGAAGGATTTGACCTTCGAGGTGAGGATGGAGGGCGAAATTCCCGACCGGATCGAGACGGACGCCGTCCGGCTGCAGCAAATTTTAAAAAACCTGCTGTCCAATGCATTCAAATTTACGCATCGCGGCGGGGTGACCTTGACCGTAAGGCCGGCGCAAACCTACGCCGCTCTTCCGGCATCGCCCGAGCAAACGAAAGCCTCGAGAACGCTGCTCGCGTTCGACGTGGAAGATACGGGTATCGGTATCTCGCCGGAGAAGCAGCATATGATCTTCGAAGCGTTCCAGCAAGCCGACGGCACAACAAGCCGCCAATACGGCGGCACCGGCCTCGGCCTGTCGATTAGCCGGCAACTGGCTTCGCTGCTGGGCGGCGCGATCGAGCTCGAAAGTGAAGAAGGGCGCGGCAGCCGCTTCACCCTGTATGTGCCGACAGACCCCGGCTGCCGGAGCAGCGCCGACGAGGTGGCGCCGGCGATAGCTGCAGCGGGGGATGCGGCGGGCGCGGGAGCGCTGCAAGCGTACACGGTCATGTCGACCGCCGTGGATAGCGGGCTGCGCACGTCCGTCGTAGCGGCCGGCGATTACGCGCCAAACGCGCTGACCGACGACCGGGAGAGGATCGCGGCGGGCGACCGGGTGCTGCTTATTATTGAGGACGACGCGCACTTTGCGTCGATTCTGCTCGACATGGCGCGCAGCCGCGGCTTTAAGGCGATCGTCGCGCTGCAAGGCGATACCGGTCTGCAGCTGGCGAAGAAGCATATCCCCGACGCGATTCTGCTCGATATTCAACTGCCGGTTATCGACGGCTGGGCGGTGCTTGTGCAGTTGAAGAGCGACGCGGCCACCCGCCACATACCGGTTCATGTCATCTCGGTCGTGGACGAAATTCACCAGGGGCTGTCCATGGGCGCGATCGCTTGGCTGCGGAAGCCGTCCGGCAAGGAACAGCTGGAGCAAGCGTTCGCGTCGATCCAGACGTTCCTGAACCGGGATCTGCGCAGCCTGCTGATCGTCCAGTCGGACGAAGCGCGGCGCAGCGGATTGATCGAGCTCATCGCGCACGACGATGTGAACATCGCCACTGCCTCCGACGAAGCCGGTGCGCTGCAGCTGCTCTCGACGCATTCGTTCGATTGCATGGTTATCGACTACGGGCTGGCGGATTTGCCGCTGTACAATCTGCTCGACCGCATCAAGGCGGACGAAAGGCTGAGGCGCATTCCGATTATTCTGTACACCGGTCATACGCTCGACAAAAAAGAACAGATGCGGCTGAAAAAATACGCCGAGTCGATCATTATTAAAGACGTTAAATCGCCGGAGCGTTTGCTTGATGAGACGGCTCTGTTCCTGCACCGCGTCGAGGAGCGGCTGCCGGAAGAGAAGCAGCGGGTGCTTCAGAAGCTGCACAGCATCGAGGCGGTATTCGCCGGCAAGAAAGTGCTGATCGTCGACGACGACATTCGCAACGTGTTTGCCCTATCCAATTTGCTGGAAGGTCTTGAGATGCAGGTTGCGTTCGCGGAGACGGGCAAGCAGGCGCTCGCTCAGCTGGAGCGGGAGCCGGACTTCGATGTGGTGCTGATGGATGTCATGATGCCGGAAATGGACGGTTATGAAGCGATGCGCGCCATCCGCGCCGACGAACGGTTCGAGGGACTGCCGATTATCGCTTTAACGGCCAAAGCGATGAAGGACGATCGGGACAAATGTATGCAGGCGGGGGCCTCCGATTACATCACGAAGCCGGTTCATACGGAACAACTGCTCTCCTTAATAAGAGTCTGGTTGTGCAAATGAGCCGCCGGGATATAAGCAAGGAGCTGTAGGAAATGGCTTCATTAAGGCAAGTAAGCGACGATTATAGGAGAGAAAAGGAAGTAGGCGTCACGAAGGAAGAAGAGGAGCGGGAGCGCATTGAAATCACGCTGCTGCTGGAAGGACTGTTTCGGATGTACGGATACGACTTCCGGCATTACGCTTATCCTTCGCTGCGGCGTCGCATCCGGCACCGCATCGATGCGGAGAAGCTGTCGACTGTGTCGGCGCTGCAGGAGCGCGTGCTGCACGATCGCGGCTGCATGGAGCGGCTGCTGGCCGATCTGGTCATCCATGTCACGGAAATGTTCCGCGATCCGAGTCTGTTCTACGCCTTCCGCGAGCAGGTTGTACCGCTGCTGCGCAGCGTGCCCGCCATTCGGATCTGGCACGCGGGCTGCTCGACCGGGGAGGAAGTGTACTCGATGGCTATCCTGCTCTACGAGGAGGGCCTGTATGACCGGGTGCGCATTTATGCAACGGATATTAACGAGGAAGTTCTGCATACTGCCGAGAAGGCTTCATACCCGCTCAGGAAAATGCAGGATTACACGAAAAATTATATGCACGCCGGGGGCAAGGAGGCATTTTCCCACTACTATACGGCGGCGGGGGATCGGGCGACATTCCATCCGTTTTTGCGCGAGAAGATCGTATTTGCCCAGCATAATCTTGTGACTGATCGCTCGTTTAACGAGTTTCACGTTATTTGTTGCCGGAACGTACTGATTTATTTCGATGGATATTTGCAAAATCAGGTTCACGATCTGTTCTATGAAAGCTTGAGTACAGAGGGGATTTTGGTGCTGGGTCATAAGGAGTCGATCTCCTTCACCAAGCATGCAGACGGCTACGCAGTGCTTGACCATCAGGAAAAAATTTATCGTAAACAAAAATGAGGTGTGGTGGATGAACGAGGCGATCCGCATTCTGCTGGTCGATGACCAATCGGAAAACTTACTGGCGCTTGAAGCGGTGCTGGAAGACCATCATTACGATCTGGTAAAGGCGACGTCCGGGGAAGAAGCGCTGCGCTGTCTGCTGAAGCATGAATTCGCCGTGATCGTCCTCGACGTACAGATGCCGGGCATGGACGGTTTCGAAACGGCGCAATGGATCAAATCCCGGGAGAAGACGAGGACCGTACCGATCATCTTCATTACGGCGGCGCCGGAAGAGCAGGATCAGTCATTCACGGCCTATTCCGTCGGCGCGATCGACTATATCGTAAAGCCGTTCGTGCCGCGTACGCTGAAGTCGAAGATCGAAGGCTTCGTCAGCATGTATATGGCCCAGAAAAAGCTGCAGCAGCAAACGGAGCTGCTTAATGAGCGATCGCGTGAGCTGGAGCGGGCGAAAGAGGCGGCGGAGCAGGCGGCTTCGGCCAAATCGAATTTTCTCGCGATGATCAGCCATGAAATTCGAACGCCGCTCAATGGGGTGATCGCCATGGCCGATCTGCTGATGGAGACCGAACTGAACAGCGAACAGCGCGAATATACCGATACGATCCGGCGAAGCGGGGCTGCGCTTCTGTACATTATGAATGACATCCTGGACCTGACGAAAATCGAATCGGGTAAAATGGAGCTCAAGGAGCAGCCGCTTCACCTTCGCAATTGTTTAATCGAAACGTTCGAGATGTTCCATGCGGAGTGCCGGGCGAAATCGCTGGAAATGACGTGCGACATTGACCCGGAGACTCCGGAGTGTTTACTGGGCGACGAATCCCGGCTGCGTCAAGTGCTGATCAACCTGATCGGCAACGCCGTCAAATTCACGGATCGCGGCGGCGTTCATGTATCGGTGAGACCGCTCGAGCGTGAAGGCGAACAGCTGTCGCTCGAATTCCGCGTTACCGATACCGGCATCGGCATTCCCGAAGAGAAACGTGGGCTCTTGTTCCGGCCGTTCACGCAGGTCGACTCTTCGTTGACGCGCAAGTACGGCGGTACCGGTCTGGGTCTCGCCATCTGCCGCAATTTGGTGCAGCTGATGGGAGGGAAGATCGCCTATGTGGCGACTGAACAGCCGGGGGCGGAATTTATTTTTTCAGTGCGTATGAAACCTTATGAAGAACAAGATGATTTAAGATTGGCTTAATCATCGGACGGCCTTGCAGGGAGGCAAACTCAAGCAGTCGGTGGGGTTTCCTCGGAGTAGGGCCGTTTTGCGTTTTGTCCAGGCAGAGGGGGAGGGAGCCGCATGCCAAGGGCAATGGAAGCTTTTTCACCATTTGTTTCATAGAAGCAGGTTTTTGGTTAAAAATAATTATAGAGAGCCATGATGTTCATGACGCCTAAGTCTCCAATTTGCACAGAAAGGTGAGAGGTGAGAGGTGACTTTATGAAATCCCAATCATGCGTTGCTATGCTGTTGGCCGGAGGAGAAGGACGCAGGCTGGGTGTACTGACTCGGGATAAAGCGAAGCCGGCAGTGCATTTTGGCGGAGGCTACCGAATGATAGACTTTGCGCTCAGCAATTGCACCAATTCCGGTCTGCCGGTCGTCGGAGTGGTCACGCAGTATCAGGCGGCTTCTCTGCACCGGCATATCGGCTCCGGCGCACTCTGGTCGAATGCCGTTACGCTGCTGCCGTCGGCGGGCGGATCGTATACGGGCACGGCGGATGCGGTTTTCAAAAATATGGCGTTTCTAAAGTTTTATGACCCGGAGCATGTGCTTGTTCTCTCGGGTGATCATATTTATCGGATGGACTACCGCAAGCTGCTGGAGCGGCACCGCGAGACGGGAGCCGATGCGACGATTGCGGTAACGCCGGTCGCTTGGGAAGAAGCGCACCGCTTTGGCATCATGAAAGCGGACAAGGCAGGACGGATTACGGAATTTGCGGAGAAGCCGAGGGTGCCGACCAGCAACCTCGCTTCGATGGGGATTTACGTGTTCCGCTGGAGCTACTTGAAACACATACTCGAACGGGATGCCTGCAATCCGCTTTCGAGCCACGATTTTGGCAAAGACCTCATTCCGTCTATGCTCGCGAGGGGCGACCGCGTACAGACGTATGCGTTCGAAGGCTATTGGCGCGATGTCGGCACGGTGGAAAGTTTGTGGGAGGCGCATATGGACTTGCTTGGCGACCCGCCGAAATTCGACCTCGAGGATGGCGACTGGCCGATGCGTTCGCCTGGGCGGGCATCGGCGCAAACTCAGGCTGGTCTGTACGCGCGGCTGCGGCATGCGCTTGTCGCCGGCGAATCTGCCGTCTTCGGGCAAATCGAGCGCTCGGTGTTATCGGCCGGCGTGTTCGTCGGACACGGCAGCGTGCTTCGCAATTGCGTGGTGATGCCGCGTGCCCGAATCGGCAGGGATGTGTTTATCCGCAATGCGATAATCGGGGAAGGCGCCGTCATCGAAGACGGAGCGACGGTTGGCAGCCGGTTCGGCGAACCGGTTACGGTCATCGGCGATGCGGAGACGGTAGGGAGGCCGGTCACGGTCATCGGCGATGCGGAGCCGATTGGGGAGCCGATTGGGGAGCCGTCGGAATTTATTCCTAAAGCGTATGTCCCGATCAGGCAGTACCAATTCGAACGCATCCGTTAGCGCTCTGACAGCGGACAAGCAGTCGGCTCAGCCTAACGAATAATTGAAACCGGGCGGATTCAACCGGAGGAGGGGAATTGACGTGAAAAGCTGGAGCATAGGATGGGTCGTCGGCGCCGTTCTCATGGGCGTTACCGGGGCCTCATGGGGAACGGTATTACCCGACAAGTCGTTATCGCCGCCGCCTTCCCGGTCGGCGATGGTGTTCGTGCAGGCGGAGGCAGCCTATACATCTCCAGGCGTCGATTCCGCGGCCTTGAAGGCAGCAGCCGGTCCGGCCGGGAACGGTTCGACCGGAACGATGCCTCAAGCGGCCGCTGCTTCCCGGAACGGCACCTTCAAGTTGGAACGGGTGAACGGCTTGTCGGTTACCGACGACTTGAAGACGGTATACGAAATCAAAGGCGAGCCCAAGGCTGTCGAAACGGATCCTCTGTTTAAAGAGGAGCGGGTTCTTGTCTACGAGGATTGCAAGGTCGGGCTGCACAACAACTTCGTCCGTTTCATCGTCGTGTCCGCCGCGGAGGCGGAAACTGTCGACATTGACGGCAAGACGCTGCCCCTCGATGCGGCCAAGCTGCAGGACGCGCTCGGCAAGCCTGACTGGATCGCCGAGGACGGGGTTGTGTATCGAAGTCATTCGCGGGCGTTGAAACTGTTTATCGATGCGGAGACGGGCAAGCTGACCGCGGTCCATTATTTCCATCGAACGGCAGCTTGATGACGGTATAATCAAGACGTGAGCATCCGGTGGGAGTGTCGGATGCTCGCGTTTTTGTTGCCTGTCAAGGAGAGCGACGAATCGTCAAGAAACGCACGCGGATGAACCGTGTGCGTTTCTGCGCATTTGCCGTTAAGCCGGGAGTTATTAAAATTTCGGGAACACGTAACGAACGAGGAAGTACAGGAATCCGAAAAAAATCACGATGTAGGCCGCATATTTAATGAATGTGGATGCAACCCTACCGGAATCCATTTTTTTCTCCACATTTTTCTTTTCAATGTCGACGCTTTTGAATGGATCCATCTGATATCGCTCCTTTACTGCAAGCCGGTTATGCGGCGATTCGCCCTTAGCCATGATTACCCGGCCAAGCCGCTGTTGAATCGTGCAGCTTGATGCGGTGCCGGAGGGACGGAAGAGGGCCTATGGACTCGTGAAAAACGGGCCAAAATCTGGTATGATAGGAACTATACATTTTGAATCGGAGTGAGCTTATTGAAGATGGATGCCAGCAAGTTTCAGGTTATCGTTCATACGATACCTGACGCCCATGTACTGCACTTGTCGGGCGAACTCGATCTGAGCACGGCGGAAATATTCCGAAGCGTTGCGCAACCTTTGGCTGCAGGCTCGGCTTTGCCGCTCAAGCTGAATTTGCGGGAGCTGACGTATATCGACAGCACAGGGATCGGTCTTATCGTCTCGTTGTTAAAAACAAGGCAATCGGCCGACGCCCGATTAGCCGTGCAGGAAGTGCCTGCTAAAATTCGCCGTCTGTTTGATACGACAGGATTGACCCGGTTTTTGCTCGTGGAGTCTGAACCGTCCGGCGGCTCTGCCGGCTCCTCCGCTTCTTCATCAACAGAGGACAGCTCATCTCAGCGGGATTTATCATGATGGAGGGTGAGTCGGCATGAGTGGAAATACCGGCACGGACAAAGAAGTCATTCTGACCGTCCCGTTCGATGCGGATGAGCTGGATACGGTACGACTAACGCTTTACGGCGTTGCCGTGCGGATGGGCTATACTTACGAAGAAATTGAAGATTTGAAAGTCGCGCTCACGGAAGCGTGCAACCATGCGCTGCTGCAGACGCCGGAGAAGCCGCCGGGCGCGGCGCTTCGGATCGTCTTCACCATGCGCCCGGCGGAGCTGGTCGTACGGTTGGAAGGGGCGGGCTGCCGGCTATCGTTTCGCGAAGCGGACGACTCGGCCGCAGAGCTGCCGCAATCTGCGTCTCTGGATGACCGGCAGTTTGAGAGCCCCCGGCTCGGCTTATATTTGATGCAGGCGCTCGTGGACGAGGTGAAGGTGGAGTCCGGGACGGGGGGCGCTTCCGATCGAATCGAGCTGTATAAACGGCTTGGATAAGCTCTCTTGAGAGCTCGGGTGCACCGGTGGTGTGCCCTTTTACTCAAATGGACATGAATGGAGAACTAGCGGAACCTGGATACCTTATAGGCGGCATTGTGCCGCTCTTTCATCCTCGTGGAGGATGATAAGGCAGCTCGGTTCCGTTATTTGGCGTGGAGGGAACGGTGCGAGGCTGGCGGCTGGGGACCGGGGGCATGCGGGAGCAAATGTGAAAAGACGGAAGCCGGTGCGGATCGGGCGGCCCTGACTGCGCTGTGCGCGCAAAAAAATCGTCCTGCGTTTTGCGGCAGGACGATCTTCCAAGCGCTCATTTATCTTTTCCCCGGGTCGTACGGCTCGCCGAGAGCGGACGGGGGATAGGCGCGTCCGACCGCGCCGGCGAGCACGAGAATCGTCAGCACGTACGGCAGCATGTACAAAAACTCCATCGGGATGTTCTTGGCAAAGTCGAACAGCTGCACGAAGTTTTTGACTGCTTGCGCGAGACCGAAGAAGATGGTGGCCCCCAATACGCCGAGCGGATGCCATTTGCCGAAGATCAGTGCGGCCAGGGCGATGAAGCCTTGACCGGAAATCGTGTTGTGCGAGAAGTTGCTGGTCGTCGTCAAGGTGATGGTCGCGCCGCCGAGACCGGCCAGCAGGCCGCTGAGCAGCACGCCGATATACCGCATTTTGGCAACGCTGACGCCAAGCGTATCCGCCGCGCCGGGATGCTCGCCGACGGAGCGCAGGCGCAAGCCGAAAGGCGTTTTAAACAGCGTGTACCAGATGACAATCACGAGAATCAGCGCAATGTAGGTGGTCGGGTAGGCATTGAACAGCGCGGGGCCGATCACCGGAATGGACGCCAGCCCCGGAATGGCGACTTTGTGGAAGACGGCATTTAACGTTTGCGTCTGCCCGGCCCCTTCGAACAGCACTTTGACCAAGTAAATCGTCATGCCTGCCGACAAAAAGTTAATGACGACGCCGCTGACCACCTGATTCGCCTTGAACGTAATCGAAGCGACCGCATGGACCGCGGAGACGAGCATGGCGAACAAGGCGGCCGCAAGCAGGCCGATCCAAGGCGCCGCGCCGATCATCCCTGCCTGTTCGGCATAGTACACACTTACGGCGGAGGCAAACGCCCCGCATACCATAAGACCTTCCAGCCCGATGTTGACGACCCCCGATCGCTCGGAGAAAATGCCGCCGAGTGCGGTGAAGATTAAGGCTGTCGAGAAAACGAGAGTCGTCTGGAGCAATTCGCCGATTATTCGTAACGCATCCATGACGTCAAGTCACCTCCCCGCGGGCTTTACGCCTAGCTGTAATCGGACGCAGCACGAAGCGAACGATGCCGTGCGAAGCGACGAAGAAAATGACGAGACCGATAATGACCCGGATAATTTCCGGGGGCACGTCGGCGCCGAAGCTCATGCCCGCCGATCCGTACGTTAACGAGCCGAATAAAGTGGCCGCCAGCACGACGCCGAGCGGATGGTTGCCGCCGAGCAAGGCGACGGCGACGCCGTCGAAGCCGTAGCCCGAAGAGCCGGCCGCGATCGTCTGGTAGTGGAATACGCCAAGCACTTCGAACACGCCTGCAAGACCTGCGAACACGCCGCCGACGAACATCGCTTTCACCACGTTGCGGTTGACGCTCATCCCGGCATATTCGGCCGCGCTAGGACTGTGCCCGACGGCGCGAAGCTCGTAGCCTTGGCGCGTTTTCCACAGCAGCACGTAGAAGATAACCGCACCGATGATCGCAATCAGCGTGCCCCAGTGCAGACGTGCGTTACCGAAAGCCTCGCTCAGGGCCGGAAGGCTGATCATGGCCGACTCGTGAATTTTGTAGGAGCGCTGTTGGCCGGGCTGAAGCAGGAATTCTCTGACGATATAGTTGGACAAGAACAGCGCGATCCAGTTCAGCATGATGGTCGTGATGACCTCATTCACGCCGCGTTTCGCCTTCAAATAACCGGCGATCGCTCCCCACAAGCCCGCGAGCACGGCCCCCACGATAATGGCAAGCGGCGCATGAATCCAGAACGGAAGCTGCAGCTTGATGCCGATAAAGGTGGCGCCCGTCATGCCGATGATGTACTGGCCTTCGGCGCCGATGTTGAACAAGCCTGTGCGGAACGCGAAGGCGACCGACAGCCCCGTCAAGATCAGAGGCGTAATTTCACGAATCGTTTCGCCGATGCTGTATGGATCGCCGACGACCTTCTCAACCAAGGACGCGTAAGCCAAGAGCGGGTTGTAACCGCCGATCAGCATGATGATCGCACCGACGAGAAGGCCGAGCACGATGGCCGCGAGCGGAACAAGCGCCGAGTCTTTAATAAATAGGCGGGACCACTTAGACATGCGTGTCACCTCCGGATTCTGGCTCGCTGCCGGTTTTGCCGGTTTGGCCGGAGCCTGCCATCATCAGCCCGAGCTCGCGGTCGCTTGTGCGGGCAGGATCGGCTTCCCCGATAATTTTCCCGCCGCAGATGACGACGATCCGGTCGGACAATTGCAAAATTTCATCGAGCTCATGGGATAACAGCAGCACCGCTTTCCCTTTATCCCGCTGCTCGATCAGGCGTTTATGAATAAACTCGATGGCGCCGACATCGAGGCCGCGGGTCGGCTGGGCGGCGATCAGCAACTCGGGGTTTTGGTCGATTTCGCGAGCGATAATTGCCTTTTGCTGGTTGCCGCCGGACAAGGAACGGGCCTCGCTATCGAGCCCGGACATGCGTACGTCGAATTCCTCCGTGAGCCGTTTCGCCTGCTTCTCGATAGCCGCGTAGTCCAGGAAGCCGTTCTTGTTGTAGGCGGACGTATAGTACGTTTTCAGCACCATATTTTCGCTCATTGTAAAATCAAGCACGAGTCCGTGCTTATGACGGTCTTCCGGAATGTGTCCGAGGCCGCTTTCGGAGATGGTCCTCGGCGGTCGGTTCGTAATGTCCCGCCCGGCCAGCGAGATGCGGCCGCTGTCGATGCGGCGCAGCCCGGCGACGGCTTCGACCAGCTCGCTCTGCCCGTTGCCGTCGACGCCGGCAATGCCGAGGATTTCGCCGCTGCGCACGGCCAGCGACACCTCATCCAATACGCGGGCGCCGCTGGCCGCATGGGCGACGATCTTATCTACGGTCAGCACCGGCTGACCCGGACTCGCGGGCTTCTTATCCCGCTTGAACGAGACTTGCCGACCGACCATCTTGGCGGCCAGCTCATCCGGATTCGTCTCGCTGACGTTCAGCGAATCGATGACTTTCCCCCTGCGAATGACCGTGACCCGGTCGGCGATGGCCATAATTTCTTTCAGCTTATGCGTAATCAAAATAATCGACTTGCCTTCGGCGACGAGCTTGCGCATAATTTCGATCAATTCCTGAATTTCCTGCGGGGTCAGCACCGCCGTCGGCTCGTCAAAGATCAGAATGTCGGCGCCGCGATACAGCGTCTTCAAAATTTCCACACGCTGCTGCATACCGACCGAGATGTCTTGAATTTTGGCTTTAGGGTCTACGCGAAGTCCGTAACGGTCGGACAGCTCGGCCACCTGCTGTTCCGCCTTCCGGTAATGGATGGACAACCGCTGCTTCGGCTCCAGACCGAGAATGATATTCTCCGTCACGGTAAACGGTTGCACGAGCTTAAAGTGCTGATGAACCATACCGAGCCCGAGACGGATTGCCGTCTTCGGGCCCTGGATAGCGGTCGGTTTGCCGCCAATGAGGATTTCGCCCTCATCCGGCTGGTATAAACCGAACAAAATATTCATCAGCGTAGATTTGCCCGCGCCGTTCTCACCGAGAAGGGCGAGAATCTCGCCCTCCTTCAGCGTCAGGTTGATGCCGTCATTGGCAACAAGTCCCGGAAACCGTTTCGTGATGCCGCGCATCTCTACTTTGGTCGCTCCGCTGCTCATTTATCCGGAACCTGAATATCGCCTTTGACGATTTTGTCTTTGTACTCGTCTACTTTCTTCAGCACATCTTCAGGGACGTTCTTTTTGGACGTTTCCGGGAGGCCCACACCGTTGTCCTTCAGACCGAGTACGATCGTTTTGCCGCCTTCGAATTTTCCGTTAATCAGGTCATTGGAGATATTATAAACCGCCGTATCGACCCGTTTCATCATGGACGTCAACGTCACATCGTCGCCGAACGTAAGCGATTGGTCTTTATCTACGCCGATTACCCACACCTTTTTACCGTTCTTCACACGGTCTTTCGCCTCGTTGAACACGCCGTCGCCGGTTGCCCCGGCCGCATGGAAGACGATGTCCGCGCCGTCGTTGTAAATGGTAGAGGCAGCCGCCTTACCCAGGTCGGGCTTGTCGAATGCGCCTGTGTAGTTGATCGTTACTTTAGCGTTCGGATTTACCGCTTTAACGCCGGCTACAAACCCGGCCTCGAAACGTTTAATGACGGGAATGTCCATCCCGCCGACAAAGCCGATTTTGTTCGACTTCGTCATCAAGCCTGCCACAACGCCTGTCAAATAAGAGCCTTCATGCTCGGCGAACGTAACGGAAACGACATTAGGCGCTTCAACTACGTTATCAATGATAGCCAGCTTTGCTTCCGGGTTTTGCTGAGCAACGGTTTTCAGCGAATCGCCGATAATAAAACCGATCCCCCAAGTCAGGTTATAGTTGTTTTTCACCAGTTGGTTCAGGTTCGGCACAAATTCGGAGTCGTTTTTACTTTGCAAATATTTAACGTTGACTCCCGTTTCTTTGTTCAGCTTCTGAAGAGCTTCCCATGCGCTTTGGTTAAACGAGTTGTCGTTTACGCCGCCAACGTCGGTCACCATCCCGATGTTCAGTTTGGAACCGGGTTTCTCCGCGCCCGCTGTCGTTCCTCCGGTCGTGGTTCCTCCGGTTTCGGTTTGTGCAGGATTTTTACTGCCGCAGCCTGTCATGGCAAGGACAAACGTCAACAAGACGATCAAACTAAGTGAAAGCCGCTTCTTCATTCTGATAGACCCCTCCTTCAAATGGTGGACCTTGCCTTTCCATAAGGCTAGTATAACCATCCCGGCTTTCCTTATCACAAATAATGCCAGCTTCCCTTTAACGGTTTGCGGCCCGTGTTCGGCGGGGAAGATGTTTTGTAACGGCAGCCGGTTTCGGTGCGGTCGGTAACGCAAGCAGGTTGGCGTCATTTACTAAAAAAACCCAGGAAAACCGGACTTGCTCTTATCGGTTTCCTGGGTTCGTATAGCGTGCTGATGCTGATCTGACTGCGTTCCTTGCGGAAATTCTAACACAAAAACTGACCATCGGCAATATAAAATCTGTAATTTTTACCCAAATTCGATCAGTTATCGCCTGCATTGGAAAACAGACTGACCAGGGGGTAAACCCTTTCGACAGTCCGCCATTGTGGCGGTTGCCGATCTTACTTTATATAGGCGTCCAGCATCCACACATGCTTCTCCAATGTCGTACGAATGCCGATCAGCATATCGTGCGTGCCGTCGTCCTTCTGCTTCTCGGCGACCTCCATCGCTTGTCCGATCTCATCGATCAGCTGCTTGAAGTCGTCGCGTACGCTCTTCACCATCTCATCCGCCGATTTCAGAGGCGCGTGTTCTTTCACTGTCGCCGCTGCGGAGATTTCCTTGGTCGTGGATACCGGAGATCCCTGCAGAGCAAGAATGCGTTCCGCCAGTTCGTCCATCGTCTGGCCGGCTTCATTATAGAGTTCTTCGAATTTGGCATGCAAATCGAAAAAGTGAGGTCCTTTCACGAACCAATGATGTTGATGCAGCTTTATGTGTAAGACGGCCCAATTCGCAACCTGTTGATTCAGTAAAGCCAGCAGGCCGTTACCCGTTGTCCCTGTGGTTTCCTTAACGGTTTCCTTTTCCATTACTTTAGCCATTGTCTATTACCTCCCGAATTCTTGTTATTTAGGGTTGGACAGCCCGCGCGGTTTGAGGCTCACCCGAACTGTCCGGGAATAACAGGTCGTCGCTTGTCCGCCTGCTTGTCTTTCCTTACCCATAGGATAGCCGATTGAAACAAATTTGATCCTGATCCAACTGTGCGTTTCAAGCTTGTCCCGAGCGGTTAAAAAATACCCAATCGAACCATGAGTATGGAGGGATGCAGGATGATTATTGAAATTAGTGTGGCCGTCGTGGCCATCGCATTCGCGGCTTTAGTCGTATTTCTTATTCAAACGCTGCGCTCGGTGTCGGACCTGCTCGGTCAGACGAACATGGTTATTCGTGAAATGCAGGAGCAAATGAACGGCATCAGCACGGAAGCGGTTGAGCTGCTGCGGCACACGAACGAAGTATCGGTGGACGTTCGCAACAAGCTGCACTCGATCGATTCGGTCGTGGATTCGGTCAAAAATATCGGCGACGCCGTCCAGGAAGTTACTTCTTCGGTCAAGCAAGCGTCCACCGCGGTGGCGGGAACGATTCGGAACAGCGTACCGAAAGATCCGAAGACGGCAGGGGAAACGGCTCAACATGTGCTGCAGACGGTGCCGATAGTGATCGAGCTGTGGCAGAAGTGGCGCGAAAGGAAGAAAGCGGAAAAATCCGCCCGACCTGACGAAACACATCGGACAGCCGTCTCCGCCGCGGTCCCCAACCGATAAAGTTTGTGGAGTCGGTGTTTCAAAAGGAAGGTTTCCGGTTAATTAGTTTCTAGCAGCCGATACGGCTTGCTTGCAGAAGCTTCAAGACAAGCAGCGGCCAAGGAGGATTTTCATATGGATAAACCGAACAGCTTTCTAGTCCAAACGAAAAAAACGGAACTGGAGAACATTGTATATCTTCAAGGCGAACTCGATCTGTCCAAGGTGTCGGAACTGCGCTGCGTGCTGGATCCGCTTGTAGCGGACACCGGGCGTGGCCTCGTCTTGAACTTAAGGCAGCTTCAATATATTGACAGCACGGGGATCGGTGTGATTGTATCGGTATTAAAAGCAAGGGACGTCTTGAAGGCTTCTTTTACAGTACAAGAGATTCCGCTGAAAATCAGGAGACTCTTCGATCTGACGGGCATTACTTCGTTTCTGCAACCGAAGTCGCCGGCAGATTCGTCTGAGGCCCGCATCATTAACGGATAAGAAAGGATCGAAGAGAGCTTATGAATTCCGAAACTCACGCCGTGTGTCTAACTGTCCCTGCCGAGCCGGAGTACATCGACTTGGTCCGTCTGACGCTTTACGGCATCAGCTCCAAGCTCGGTTTCTCGTATGAAGAAATTGAAGATATGAAAGTGGCGGTCGCCGAGGCTTGCAATAATGCGGTGGTGCACGCCTACGAACCGGGTCGGCCCGGGAAGATGAACGTGCGCTTCGAGCGGCTGAACGACGGGCTGCGCATTACGGTGAAGGATGAAGGACCGAGCTTCGATTACGAGGCGAAAGCGCAGCGCGCCGAATCGCTGCATGAGAAGACGCTCCATGAAATCAATGTCGGCGGGCTCGGTATATATTTGATGCAGGCGCTCATGGACGATGTTGAGGTGCGTACAGGCGCAGGCACGGAAGTGACTTTGACCAAACGCCTCATCCGAAGCGAGGAAATGGTATGAAAATCAATTCGGAACGAACGGTGCCCGGAACCACGGATGAAACTCCTTCCATCGCGAATGAGGCATTAATCGTTCGATATCAGGAGACGGGCTGTAATGAAACGGCAACGGTGCTGCTGCGTCAGTACGAGCCGATGGTGAAGATGGCTGCGGGTAAAATGTCGCGTAACCGTCCGGACCTGTTCGAGGACTTGTACCAAGTCGGGCAAATGTCGGTGCTTCGGTTGTTGAAGCAATTCGACTTGACGCTTGGCGTGCAGTTCGAAGCTTATATGATGAAAAGCGTGATCGGGCATATGAAAAATTACTTGCGCGATAAATCCTGGTATGTTCAGGTGCCCAGGCGGATTAAGGAAAAGGGGAATCAAATCCAGCAGGTGGTCGATCAGCTGACCGTTCGTTTGGAACGTTCCCCGAACGTGGAGGAGATCGCCGAAGCGATGGACTTGTCCGTCGAGGCGACGATCGAGATTTTGGCGGGACGCGATTATTACCATTACGTTTCGCTGGATACACCGCTGTCATCGGACGATAACGGATCGACGATCGGCGATGTGATCGGCTGTCCCAGCGATGCGTATCAGAGGGTGGAGAATCGGCTTACGCTGCAGGATGCGCTTGTACATTTGAAGCCGGAAGAGCAGAAGGTGCTTCATCTCGCTTATACCGAAGGGCAGTCGCAGCGGCGAATCGCCGAACAGCTCGGCGTCTCGCAAATGAGTGTGTCGCGTATACAAAAGCGTGCGCTCGATAAGTTGAAGGCTTACTTTCAAGAAACCGGCGGCAATCGCGACGTCGGATCGTAAACGCGTCCCGGGTGGGGCGCGTTTTTGCGTGAAGCGAGAGAAGGGGCATGTTTCAGCGCGGCAAAGAGCGGGTAATGGTAGACAAGCACCCAAACTTACGAGAAGGCGGTGGTTATCATGGCAGTTAAACATCGTATAAAGTGTGACGGCAGTGAAGTCATGGTCCGGGAAGAGGAAGGTTCGTACATTTTGTCGATTCAGGCTTCCAGCAACCCGCTTGGCTTCGGCAGCCTATTGGAAGCGTTCCCGAATCAGGATGAAGCCGTTCGTGCGGCGGAGAAGTTCTGCATGCTGCTGGCGGTGGCCAAGGAGCGCGGCTACTACTTGGAGAACGGTTATTTCGTCAAGCCGGAGAAGGAGCGCATTCCCGTAAACGTATGCTTGCAGCAGGATGAGCTGACCGAGGAGAGCTGGATCATCCGGTTGGAGCGGGTATAGAGCGGACAAAGCGCAGACGGCATGCGCAGCGCGGAAGGCCGTGCATAAGCAGGTGACGCCGGGGACAAGCTGTTCCCGGCTTTTTGGTGTTCCGCTAATCTTCTAATCCTCTAATCTTCAATGAGTTAATGGCCGCTCGTCTTCCGACGGGGGAAGATCACACCGCTTTTGGTCAGGGAATGGTGATGGCGCTGCCCGCCGTCGATCCTGAGCGAGCTATCGTTGAACCCGAGTCGTAAAGATGCCCTTGCGTACATGGTGCAGTATGTATCCCTACGTCGCTCTTTCTTAGTCGTGCGCAGTATGGGGAAGAGAGCCTTAAAGAAGCGCTCAGGCTAGAGGTAAAGCAGTATGTGACCCTGGAGCCGGAATGGATACCTTTGCCTTTCAGAAACCCGGAGTTGGTAAGGTGCGATCAACGTGAATATCAAGCATATGAATATGTGTGCCTTGTGGATGGACGGGTAACATAAAACGAGCCTAAACCGCAACAACGGTTTAGGCTGGATGGGGGCCCCGCAGGGCTTGGATTAATGCGACGATTTGTCGGCCAGTCGATGCGCCGTAGAGGAGGCGCCGTCGACTAGGCGCTGCGACGAATCGCCTGCGGAATCCATCGTTCGATGAGTGAAGTCGGACGCTTGTCCGAGCTTCTTCTCCGCTGCGGATGAGGCGCGGTCAACGGCCGTATGGGCGGCGCTTTCCGCGCGATCGGTCGCAGCATGGGCTTTATCTGCCATGTCGTCGGTAACCGTGTGCGCTTTGTCCGCAAGCATGCCGCTTTGCTCTTTCACGAGCTGAGCCGTTTCCACAGCTTTCGCTTTACACGTTCCCACCAGGTCTGCGCCTTTAGCCTGAAGCGTCTGCAAACGATCCTTCAGATCGCCGCGCAGCTCGCGTCCGGATTTCGGCGCCGTTAACAACGCAATCGCTGCGCCGGCCAGACCGGCCATTACCGTTCCTATCAGCATGCCGCTTCGTCTTGTCTCCGTGTTCACCGTACTCATATCTCCTCACTCCTTCTCTTTGTCATCCACACGATCTCCGGTGTGAATCAATCCTACAGGTTACGGGGCTACAGGGTTTGTACAACCGTTACGCCGTGCGTTTGCCGAAGCCTCTTGCAAGCAGCCCGAGCAAGAACACGAACAATGCAGAGCCGATGATGGCAGGCAAAACGGCGAATCCGCCGATAACCGGCCCCCACGAACCGAGCAGCAGGGCACCGAGCCAAGCGCCTACGAATCCGGCGATCATCGAACCAAGCATACCTCCCGGCATCGCGCCCGGCGCAATCGCCGACCCGATAGATCCAATGACAACAGCCATGATTAACGTTATCAGCAAGCTTAACATGTTCATCACGCTCCCTTTGAGGTTGATTACTTGCATGTCTACTTTTACCCGGGTGGCGGGAGGGTGAAACAAAAAGCGGCTGTATTCGGCGTCCGTTCGACAGCTGCTGCAGGTATTTTCGACCGCAATCGGCGCCGGGCGTTTATGATTTTTCAGCGAAAAAGGGAACCTTTCCATCCCTGCATCGTCCAATTGGATGAGAGGTGAACCCGGGTGGCCTTTGAGTATTTGAAATCGCTCGCAGGAGGTATGGATAAGAACGAAATCTTATCCGAGCTGATGCTCACCTATGGCGAGGATGTATGGAACTACGCGTTCTTTCTGACGCGTCAGCCGATGACGGCGGACGACATTACGCAGGATGTATTTATGAAAGTATATGAGCGGCTTTACTCGTTTCGCGGTGAAGCGAGCATCAAGACGTGGCTGCTGACGATTACGCGCAATACGGTGCGCGATCAGTGGCGCTCGGCGTGGTTTCGGCGCGTTGTGCCGTCAGGCGTGCTGAAGCGGGATGAAACCGTCGCCTCGGCCGAATCGCAAGCGTTAAGCGCTCTCGTGGAGGAGGACGTGTGGAAGCTTGTGCTGGAGCTGCCGACGAAGCTGCGCGAGGTGCTGCTGCTGCATGCGCATCATCAGCTGTCGTATGTCGAAATCGCGGAGCTGCTGGGCATTTCCGTCGGGACGATGAAGTCGCGACTGTCGCGGGCAAGAGCGAAAATATCACAGCAATTGGAAACCGAAGGGAGGGATACCCTGTGACAAAAAACGAGCGTAACGAACCCGAAGCGTGGGAACAGCAGTTAAGACGGCTGCCGTTGTCTCAGGGCGGGTTTTCGAAGGAACTGGCCGAACGGGTGCAGGCGCGGGTACGGATGGTGCCGCCGGTTAGAGGGCGGAGCCGCAAATGGCTATGGTTGCCTGCTGCCGCCTTGCTGGGAGCGGTTGTATTCGGTGTGGCCGAAGCCGATCGGCTGAAATCGGCGTTCACTCCGTTGGTGACCCAGCCGAAAGACCCGGCGCTGCAGCCGCTAGACCCGAATACAGCATTGACGTTGAAGGTGGCTTATTTCAGCGAAGAGGCGTTTATGTCGCAATACGGGGCTGTTTTTCAGAAGAAGTTTCCGAATGTGAAGGTGGAGATTATTCCGTACGGCGACGTCTCTCCGGTCAGCAGCGTGATGAGGTCGAATCCATCGACATGGCCGGTTGAGGAACTGCCCGATGTGATGGGGGTGAACGGTGCGGAGTTTGCGACCCTTGTGCGTCAAGGCAAGCTGTACGCACTCGATGAGGTTGTGAAAAAGGACGGATTTCCGCTAAAGACAGCCCATCCGGGCCTGATCGAGGCGCTGCGCAAGCAAGGCGACGGCAAGCTGTACGGCCTTGCCCCGAGCTTCGACCAGCTTGCGGTTTATTACAATAAAGCGCTGTTCGATCGTTATGGAGTGGCCTATCCGGAAGACGGGATGTCTTGGGAGGAGCTGCTCGGCATAGCTGCCGCCATCGGCGAAGGAGGCGGCAGGCGGGAAGGCGTGTACGGTTTGGCGACGGGGAACGGGTCGTGGCCGACCAGTATGATCATGCAGGTGGCGAATGCGGCGGGAATTTCCATCATTGATCCGAAGACCAGGCAGGTGGCGATCGATACGCCGCAGTGGCGGATGGTGTGGGCGACCGTGCTTGAGGCGCTGCGCGAAGGGGCCGTATACGAAGCGCCTCAATCGGCATCCGGCGGCAACCGTGCGGAGACGGGAGGGACCCCGGACCCGTTCCTGACGGGGAAAGCGGCGATGACGCTGCAGCGGTACAGCTATATCCAAACGCTGAAGGCCTCGAAGAATGCCCCGGAATGGGACGTGGCGAGCGAGCCTGTTCATCCGGATCGCCCTTCGGAATCGATGACCTTCTCGCTGGGGGGCATATTCGCGGTCAGCGCCAACTCCCCGAACCGCCGGGCCGCCTGGGAGCTGATCAAGCTGATTCAGCAAGAAGAGCCGAGACGACTGGAGGTTGATCGTTATCCGGCGAGTCCGGCGATGCCGGTGGCAAGCGTCCCCGGCAAGCATACGGAGGCGTTCCTGAAGGTGCGGCCCTCGGATCTATTATTCGACGGATCGTCATCGCTTGGCCGCACCATCAGCGGGGAGGTGTTCAAGAAGCTGCAAACGAAGTCAGCCGAGGTGCTTCAAGGGCGCAAGACGCTTGAACAGGCGCTGCGCGAGCTGCAGGCTGAGACGGAGAAGCTGTGGAACCCGGAGGAAAGCGAGAGACCGGGGCTGGTGCCTCTGCCGAAGGGGAATACGGGGCATGGAAAAAACAGGCAATAGCGCTCTGTAATTCCGCTATCTGAGCCCATACCGCGCCCATGCGGCGCAGTGTGGGCTCAGTCAGCCCCGGCTGCCGCTTCGCGGGAAGCCGGACCGCCGCCGCTCTGCATGCGCTGTTTGAACGTCTTCGGCGAGCACGCGTTGTGGCGCTTGAACAGCTTGTAAAACTGCGCCATGTTCGGAATGCCGACTCGCTCGCCGACCTCGGTGACGCTGAGGTCCTGCGTCAGGAGCAGACGCTCGGCGGTTTTAACGCGCTTGTAGTTCACGTAGTCGATGAACGACAGGCCGATCACCTTTTTGAACAGCTTGATGAAGTAGTGGTAGCTCAAGTGCAGCACGGCACATACGTCCTCCACCGCGATCTTCTCGCTCAGGTGGCGGTCGACATAATCCAACGCCGGGCGCAAGCGCAGCAGGTCAGCGTCCTGCACGCCGCCCAGCACGCCCCGCTCGTCCGAGCGGATCAACAGCAGCAGCAGCTGCTTGATGGCCGAGCTGACGGCGAGTTCGTATCCGCGCGTGCGCTGCAGCGCCTCCGTATAGATGTTCATAACCAGCGCGTGAGCCTGCGCCCGGGCAGCGGCATTTTCGGCGAAGATGTAGTTCAGTTTACTCAAAGGCTCTGTCAGCTCGGAGAACGAGCTTAAATAAGGCAGCGTGCTCTGGTCAAAATGCTGCGTCAAATCCACCTGAAACACGACATATTTTAATTCCCCGACGGCTGCCTTATGGGTGCGGTGCAATTGCGAGGAACCCAGCACCATCACATCGCCGGGGCCAAGCGCAACATAGTCATGCTTCGTCTGCACGCCGAGCATGCCGTCCACGATCGCCAGAAACTCGACCTCTTTATGATAATGCCACAGACACGGATCGGGAGAGCCGCTCGTACCATCTTCGCTCTTATCGGAGCGGATTTCCCATATTTTCAGAAAAAGCAGCGGATTTTGATACACGACATCCTCGATCATGACATCGGACTGCACCGGCATTAAAGGTTTCACAGCGTAACCGACCTCGCTTCCGAAGAACGCTTTTGCATATATACGACCAGCTTTCATCGTAGTCACTTCCCTAACCAGTATATCACGAATCGATAGAGGAGAGCAGTATTGCATATAGATGAAGCAGGATTAAGCATATCTTTTCCCCGTTTGAATCACTATACTGAGAGTAACACGAACACAAGATGTGGAGGGAATGGGACGATGGGTCAAAAATTACGCGTCACCGTTTGGAACGAATTTCGGCATGAGAAAGAAAGTGAACGTATTCGCTCGGTATATCCGCAAGGCATACATACGGCCATTGGCGAAGGACTCGGCGCCGACGTGGAAGTCGCCTACGCCACGCTCGACGATCCGGAGCACGGTCTGTCCGAGGAGCGACTGAACAGCACCGACGTGCTGATCTGGTGGGGACATAAAGCGCATGACCAGGTGCAGGACGCAATTGTTGACCGCGTGCAGCAACGGGTGCTGCAGGGCATGGGCTTGATCGTGCTGCATTCGGGGCATTTCTCGAAGGTGTTCAAGAGGCTCATGGGAACCGGCTGCGATCTGAAGTGGCGCGAAGCGGACGAGAAGGAACGCATCTGGGTCGTAGCGCCTAACCATCCGATCGTCGAAGGAATCGGCGAATACATCGAGCTCCCGGAAGAAGAAATGTACGGCGAGCACTTCGATATCCCTGCTCCGGACGAGCTTGTCATGGTCAGCTGGTTCGAAGGCGGAGAAGTGTTCCGCAGCGGCTGCACGTTCCATCGGGGCCAAGGAAAGATCTTCTATTTCCGTCCCGGTCATGAAGCGTACCCAACCTATTATAATGAGCAAATTCGCCGGGTTATTCGCAACGCCGCTTATTGGGCAGCTCCGACGACTCGCGAGTATCCGACATACGGCAACCATAAACCGCTTGAGACGATTAAAGCGAAAGGCTAGCGTCTAAACCGCGTGCGGCGTTACGCACGAAGCCTGAGCAGGCGAAATCCGGCTCTGATCTGCAGTTGCAGAGAAGATGCCGGATTTTTTTGTAATAATGCCAAAAAAATGCGCGATTAGCAGGAACTATTTTCAGAACGTCGAACTGCTAAGGGTAGAATCCAACTTCCAGATTTCTGCGTGAAGGAGCGCATGTCGTTCATGCTGACCAGCCTGCTGAGCAATCTTTTTTTTATCTTATTTCCGATTTTTTTGTATGATGTATTCTGGGGGGAGCGGCGCAGACATAAATTGCCCAACCTCAGTTATACGCTGATGGGATTGCTTTCAATCGGATTGTGCATGTTGTTCCCGATCGGGCTGACGGCCGGTCATCAGTTTGATTTGCACCTGACACCGTTTATCATCGCCTCGCTGTATGGAGGGCATCGTATATCGGCTTGGCTTGCCGGATTCATGCTGCTGCTTGATATCTTGCTTATTCACGATCCATCGCCGTATACGCTGCTCATCAATGCAGTTACGGCGCTGATCATTCAAATCGGCATCATCCGGTTCCGTACTTATTCTCCAAAAATGAAAATTTCCGTCGTCGTTCTGCTCTCCACGTTGTCCGTCATGGTGTCGCTTTACGGATTTTACATGAACACTCCGGAAGAGGTGCACGATCCCCTGACCGGGTACGTACTGCTTGGTTTATCGATTCAGGCTTTGAGCTCGGGCATGATTGCCGGATTTATCGAGGCGATGCGCAAAAATATGCTTATGCGCAATGAGATGATGCAAATTCAGAGGCTTCAAGTGATCGGCGAGCTTGCCGCGAGTGTTTCTCATGAGGTGCGCAATCCGTTGACGGTGTCCCGCGGTTTCTTGCAGCTGCTGCTGGAGCGCCATAAGGACAACGAGCAGGATGCCCGGTATTTGCGGCTTACGCTTGAAGAGATGGATCGTGCACAGCACATCATAACCGACTATCTCGCCTATGCGAAGCCCGAAGCGGAAATGGTCTCCCGGCTGCGGGTCGCCGACGAGCTTGCTTACGTGATCAGCGTGCTGGAGCCCTACGCGCTGCTCGGCAAGGTTGAAATCAAAGTGTCCGGCGACGGAGAAGGATTCGTGCTGGGCGATAAACATAAGTTCCGCCAATGCCTGATCAATCTGCTCAAGAATGGAATCGAGGCGATGCCGGGTGGCGGAACGCTTGAGGTCAAAGCTGTGTGCGACAGCAAGAAAGCGCGCATCTGCATCATCGATAGCGGAGCCGGGATGTCGACGGAGGAAGTGGAACGGCTGGGCACGCCGTATTATACAACGAAAACCAAGGGAACCGGACTCGGCACGATGGTCGCCTTCAGCGTCGCCAAGGCGATGAACGGCAGAATTGAAGTAAGCAGCACGAAGGGAAAAGGGACGAAGTTTATCATTACGCTTCCGACGTGCTGAGAGTAAGACGTCATATCCTAACAAGAGCTGCCTTCACCTGTTAAGCTTCGGATGCATTCGGGAAATCGACCTTCCCCCGCATCGGAGCTTTTGAAAGGGGAAGGTTTTTTTGTGCACTTTTCTCATTTATGAAGCATCAGAATACAAGAAATGATTTAAATGTTGCATACTATTTAAATATATGTTATACATTAATTATAAATAATACACACGATATCAAGCGCGGGAGGTATACCTCGATGGCAGATCAGGCAGGTTCCATAGGGATAAGCGGGATGGGACGTATCGGCAGGTTGTTGGTGCGGCATGCTTTTGAGTCAGATAAGCGGGGGCTGGGTGTTCGAGCGGTTAATTCGGTGTACCCGGCGGAGACGATCGCGCATTTGTTGAAATACGATACGGTCCACGGCACGTGGAAGGCGGACATCCGCGTCGACGGAGGGGACCTGGTAATTAACGGAGCAAGGATCCGCATCGTGTACGAGCGGGACCCGGTGGCCATTCCGTGGAAGGAGCTTGGCGTCGAGCTGGCTGTCGATGCGACCGGCAAGTTTAATGACCGTGAGGGCGCTTCCAAGCATTTGCAGGCGGGAGCCCGCAAAGTGATCATCACCGCACCGGGCAAAAGAATGGATCTCACCGTCGTCATGGGTGTCAATGACGACCGCTATGTTCCGCAGCAGCATCATTTGATTTCGGCGGCGTCCTGCACAACCAACTGCGTCGCGCCGGTTCTGCATGTCATCGATCAGAGCTTCGGCGTGAAGAGCGCTTGGATGACGACCGTACATGCATTTACCGGCGATCAGAATCATATGGATAATCCGCATAAGGATCTCCGCAGAGCACGAGCGTGCACACAGTCGATCATTCCGACGAGCACCGGCGCAGGGAAGGCGCTGATCGACGTACTGCCGCACTTGGCGCCATATGTAAACGGTATCTCTATACGGGTACCGACGCCGGACGTGTCGCTCGTCGACTTGACCATGCAGTTGAAGCGTCAGGTCGATACGGCGGAGGCCCAGGCTGCGCTGCTTGCCGCTTCGCAAGGGGTGATGGCGCCTTATCTGGGCTACGTTGACGAGCCGCTTGTGTCGGCCGACTATATCGGCTGCGACAAGTCGGCTGTGATCGACGGACCTTCGGTGGCAGCGGCGGGCGATCAGTTGAAGGTGCTGGCTTGGTATGACAACGAGTGGGGCTATGCTAACCGCGTCATGGATTTGGCGCAAACCGTATCGAATTCCATTCCGAGGGAGAGCGATGAAACATGGAAAGAAGCGGTGGTTTGAAGGTAGACGCTGCAGCGAAGGTCAGTGAGGCCGGGCAAGGGCATCTCGGAACGATTCTGTGCAAGCACTGCGGGCAGCTTATCGGCACGCAGGAGACGCGTAAAGTAACTTTCTATTACAGCCAGTGCGACGATCCGTCGTGTTCCGGCAACAACCGGGCTGCCGAGTCAGGTGGGGCAGGCTTGGGCGAAGACGGCGCTCAACCGCTGCATATGCGCACCTACACCGAGCTCTGCTAATAGCCGAAGGCCTGTGTATTCGCCCCTCTCGGGAATAGAGGACGGGATACACAGGCTTTTTCGTATCTCTAGGTCAGCCGGAAACTTCTGGTTGGCCTATTTGTATGCTGGCGGGCAAGGGGATCGGCGAAAGCAGCGAATATGCTAAGTGCCTGAGTTCCGTCCATGATTCGGCGATATCACAAAAAGCCGTCCGGGATGTATCCCGAACGGCTCTCTCTGTCTTCACGCAGGTGCCCGCTCTTACCAGGCGCGTGTATACGACTTGGGCGGCTCCAGCTGTACGCCCAGGCGCTTCGCCGCCGTACGCGGCCAGTACGGGTCGCGCAGCAGCGCGCGACCGAGGAATATCAAGTCCGCGCGGCCGCTCTGCAAAATTTCCTCCGCCTGCTCGGCCTCGGTTATCAAGCCGACCGCGCCGGTCGCAATGCCCGCTTCGCGCCGTAGCTGCTCCGAGAACGGCACCTGGTAGCCGGGGTAGACCTTCGGCGGAACCGGCACGAGAGCGCCGGAGCTGACGTCGATCAAATCGACGCCTTGTTCCTTCAACAGGCGTGCGTACTCGACGTAATCAGAAGGCGTCATGCCTTCCGGATGGTAGTCGCTAGCGGAGATGCGCACGAACAACGGACCGTCCCACTCCGCTTGGACCGCCCGGACAACCTCGCTCAAGAATCGGAAGTTGCGGGCGCGATCGCCGCCATAAGCGTCATCGCGCTTGTTCGTCAGCGGCGACAAGAACTCATTGATCAAATACCCGTGCGCAGCATGGATCTCCACCACGTCGAAGCCGGCTTCCTTCGCCCGGCGGGCGGCGGCGCCAAAGGCAGCGATCGTTTCTTCGATCTGCTCGAGCGTCATAGCTTCCGGCGTCCGGCTCTTCTCGTCGAATGCAATCGCCGACGGAGCCAAGATCGGGCCGTCTACCGTAGCCTTGCGTCCGGCATGAGCGATCTGGATGCCGATATGCGTGCCTTGACCGTGAACGAGCGACGTGAGCTCCCGCAGCCCGGCAACATGCTCATCGCTCCAGATCCCAAGGTCGTTCGCGGAGATGCGCCCTTGCGCCGTGACGGCTGTCGCTTCCACGATGATCAGACCGACCTGCCCGACGGCGCGCGACGGGTAGTGGATTCGATGCCAGTCGTTCACACGGCCCGACTCATCGGCGCATGCATACATGCACATCGGCGACATGACAATCCGGTTTTTCAGCGTAAGGTTCCTAAGGGGGTAAGAAGTAAACAGCATGAATACTCCACATCCTTTATTCTTGGTCTCTTAAAAAAGGTTAGTAATTAACTCGATGTCTCAAACTAACCTAATCATAGCATGTTGATGGGGATTTGTGCAAAATGTACCAGTATTCGCGATTACTCCGCTTTCATCTGCGCACGGGAAGGCCTCGCAATAACTCGCTCACCTGCCTATGGCGTCACCTCACCATCCGCTGACCGGATTGCTCCTATCCATTACGCTGACCGGTCTTGGTGCCGCAACCCGCACAGCCTCTAACCGGCCGAGGGCGCTTCTTGTGTCTGCTTAGCCGCCTGGATCTGCTTGTGCTTCTCCAGATCGAACCGGGCTCCGCCCATGAACAGCGAGACGATCAAGCCGAGCAGCGAGGCCCCGACCAGCAGCCAGAAGCCGACATGAACCGCATCGCCAAGCGCATGCTTCAGCATGGTCATCACCGCCTCCGGCACTTGGCCTTCGGCGTGCAGCAGCACCTGCGGGTTCGTGAACGCCTCCAACTTCTCCGGCGGAATGCCGAGCGTCGCCCCTTCCCGTTCGATCGTCGACGTCATATGCCGGTTCACGATCGCAGCCATAATGGCCGAACCGAACACCCCGCCCACGGAGCGGAAGAAGGTGACCGTCGAAGAAGCGACGCCTTGATAACGGGCAGGGGCATTCGTCATGATCGCCATCTGCGAGATTGGCATCAGGAAGCCGATGCCGATCCCCAGCAGCAGCATGTCGGCGCGCAGCGCCCATTGGTTGACGTCCAGCGGCAGCAGGGTGATGATGTACGCGCCGCTCCCGGCGAGCAGCATCGACAGGAGCGTGCTCATCCGCCAGCTTAAGAACCGCATCAGAAAACCGCTGATCGCCATGCCGATCATGACGGAGAACATCATCGGCGTCAGCGCGTTGCCGGCATCGCCGACGTCGCCGCCAAGACCGCCTTGGATGAAGATCGGCACGTACAGCAGGGAGCCGAACATGATCATGCCTTGCAGGAAGGTTGCGAGGCTTGAGCCGGCGATCGTCCGGTTGCGGAACAGCTCGAACGGGACGATCGGCTCCTCCGCTTTTGTCTCGGTGTACAGGAACAGCGCGAGTCCGCACGCCCCAGCGGCAAGCAGGCCGAGGATCGGCCAGGAGGCCCAGGGGTAGTCGACGCCGCCCATTTTGAGCGCCAGCAGCGTGAGGACCGTCGTGAACACCAGCCACCAGGCGCCGGCATAATCGACCTTCGGCTTGCGGGTTGTGTCCTTCGATTCAACCAGCGCTCCCATTAGAATGAAGAGCGCGATCAGCCCGAGCGGCAGATTAATATAGAAGTTCCAGCGCCAGCTCATCCAGGTGGTAATGAACGCCCCGACGCTCGGCCCGACGATCGAGGACAGCGCGAATACGCCCATGAACATCGCTTGAAACCGTCCGGCGCGCTCCGGCGGCATCAGCGTAAACAGCAGGGTGAACGTGATCGGCATCATGCAGCCGGCTCCCAGCCCTTGAATCCCGCGAAATACGATCAACTGCGTCATGTCCTGCGCCAGCCCGCACAGCGCCGACCCTATAATAAACGTCAGCAGACCGGCGGCATAAAACCGCTTGCGTCCATACATATCCGACAGCTTGCCGACAATCGGCATGATCGCCGTAGAGGTCAGCATATAAACCGTGAAAACCCAAGAAATTTGCTCAAAGCCGCCCAGCTTCTCAACGATTGTCGGCAGCGCCGTCGAAACGATCGTCTGGTCCAGCGAAGAGAGAAACAGGCTTAGCAGCAGGGCGCCCATCACCCAGCTCAATCTTTTATCGTTCATAGCCATTGCACGTCATCCTTTCTTGTTTACGATGCCATCCAACAGAATGTCAATCACGTCGTCCATCATGCGCTCCGCTTGTTCCTCCGGTACTTGACCACTGGACATAGCGTTCATCCCGCCCATCAGACCGCCCCAATATACGGCAGAGATCAGCCTCGGATCGAGCGGCTTCAGCTTCCCTTCCCGGATGCCCTGCTCCAGCACGCGATGGAGAGGTCCGGTCGCATTGTCCACATATTCCTTCAAGACCGCTTCCCCCTTATCGCCGAACACGAACGGGATATCGGCCGGTATGTTGCGGTAGAACTGTACCATGTGCGGCTTCAGCTGACTTGATCTCAGATAAAAGCGGGCGTACGTTCTCAGCTTGGAGATCACCTCTTCGTCGGACAGCAGCGTGCTGCTGATGTACGTTTTCGCCTCTTCGATGAGACGGGTGAACACGAAGCGAAATAAGTCCATCTTGTCTTTGAAATAATAGTACACGAGTCCGCGGGCCATATTGGCGCGCTTGGCGATATCACCCATTTCCGTGCCCCGTACGCCTTTTTCCAAATATACGGCAATCGCCGCATCGATGATTTGCTGGATGCGTTCTTCTCTTATTTTTTCGTTTTGTTCCGACGAGCGCGGGGACATGCTCCGGCACCTCCGAATTCGAATTATTTTTAATTGACATTCATGTCAGTTAAAAATATATCATTGGTTGACACTCGTGTCAATTAAAAAACGGAAAATAGGACCGCCTACCTTTCGGGGCTTGTCCGATCGCTCAGGCCGCCGGCTGCGACAACGCCAAAGGCCGGTCCCCTGCGGCTTCAAGCCTCAGGGGACCGGTCTTCGCGGTTTGCAACGCTAATCGCGCGGGACACACGCTTGCTGGGAAGCGTACGGCAGCGCCGCCGCCGCTCTCGTTCGCGCCGCTTACCGCCGAATCCGCCGATTGCGTCTGGAGCTTCTGCGCCTGCGGCGTCTGCGACGACGGGGCTTCGTCTTCTCGTCGTCTTTGGCTTTGCCCTTGCCGAACGAGCCGAGGAGCACCTTGATCAAGGGCGCGAATTGCTGGAAGCTTTGGACCATCTTCTGCATTTTGCTGAAGGTGTCCACGATCCCCTCGATGCCGCCCAGGCGGTCGAGAATCTTGCTGACCTGCTGCAAGTTAAATCCGCCGCCGCTGCTTGCGCCGCCGGCACTACCGCCGGACCCGCCGCCGAACAGCGTAGTGAGTCCGCCTCCTTCGCCGCCTGTGCCCGTTGTCACGGGAGGCTGCGCGAACATCGTAGACTCTGCAGGCAGCTGGGTACCCGCCATACCGGGGAAATCCGTGTAGGAGCTCGGCCCCGGGTAGACGCCTTGGTTGTAAGACCGCGTCTGCGCATACGGAGGCCGATTCGTTCTTGAAGCTGCCTGGTGCGCAGTAGCTTGCGGATGGATCCCTCGGTTGCCGATTATTTGTTTTGTAGAATTCATCATTTTTCATTCCTTTTATTTAAATTCTCGCAGAAGTGCTGCGGCCTGACTTTCATCCAACATCGGTTTCCTTGTATACTGTATGTGATAGGCGAATGGATGGTATGGGCGCTTGTCACGTTGTTTTAGATTTTGGCCTAGTGAAGCGATTTAGTCCGCTACCGCATAAAAAGAGTAACGTTTTACAAACATAAAGGAAGGATTTAGGGCTCTGGCGTCGAATACTGCTTGTATAGATTGTAAAACGATGCCGATTCGAAGTATGATAGGTAAGATAGTCTATCGAGGGGTTGAACGACCATGCAATTAAAGAAGCTGAATGATAAAGCGATTGACCAGCTGTTTGAAGCGATTTTGACGCTGAAGGATATAGAGGAATGCTATGTGTTCTTCGACGATTTGTGCACGGTGAACGAGATTCAGTCGCTGTCTCAGCGGCTCGAAGTGGCGCGGATGCTGCGGAAGGGCAACACGTACAACCAGATCGAAGCGGAAACCGGCGCCAGCACGGCGACGATCTCGCGGGTGAAGCGCTGCTTGAACTATGGCAACGACGGGTACAAAATGACGCTGGAACGCCTGGGCCGCTAACGGTCCCGGACAAGTCGTTGTCCCGCTCTTGCCAGGCTCTCACCCGGCATGATTAACGCAACATGCGAATCCTTCTCGGCCCGGAGGCTGAGCGGGATTTTTCGTGTTCGAGGGGTTCTTCCAGCGAGCGTCGGATGCGGTTTTGGAGAGGAGGCATACGGTGTGGTAAAATACGGGATATTGGTCATAAGCCACGGTTCCCGAAGCGAGGAATGGGTACGGCTCGTCGATGAAGCAGTCCGTGCGGTGCGCGTGCCGGCGGGGGTCCCGATCTACTCGTCCTACTTGGAGATTGTGGAGGGACGGCTTATTCAGGACGGCATTACGGAGCTGGAGGCGCTTGGCGTTACGGATATGATCGTGATCCCGCTGTTCGTCTCCTCGGGGAGCACGCATATTGACGAGATCACGTATGCCCTGGGTTTGAAAAAGGAGCCGCAGCTCCCGACGGACATGGAACCGTTTGCGATTCGGGCCCGGGTGCACTGCACGCCGCCGATTGACGACGATCCGATTATCGCGGAGATCGTGTACGGCAAGCTGCGGCCGTTGTCGGAGCGCCCGGAACGCGAGATCGTGCTGCTCGTCGGACACGGCAGCGCAGAGAAGGGCTTCCATCTCGCCTGGCGGCGCGGCCTGGAGCGGCTTGCTGCGCGGGTGAAGGCGCTCGGCGGGTTCGCGGAAGCGGACGGGGCGATGCTGCTGCCCGATCAAATTAAGTGGAAGATGAACGATTGGCGCAGGCGCAGGCCCGATTGTCAGGTGCTGGTCGCGCCGCTGTTCCTGAGCGAAGGATATTTTACGGGACAAGTCATTCCCGAGCGATTGGAAGGATACACGTACCGGTACAACGGTCAGGCGCTGCTGCCCCATGCGGGCATTTCGCGCTGGATGGAGCGGCAGATCGCCCGCGTGCTGGACGGGAACGAGATGCATGAATTATGAAGCGAACGGGTGAGAGAGATGACGGAACGGGTCAAACGCGCTAGGTTAATCTATAACCCCTCCTCCGGTCGGGAGGAGATGAAGAGGCGGCTGCCGGACGTGCTGCAGCGCTTGGAGCGCGGCGGTCTGGAGACGAGCACGCACGCCACGATCGGCGAAGGCGATGCGACGCTGGCGGCGGCCGATGCCGTCGCACGCGGTTTTGATATTATCATCGCCGCCGGCGGGGACGGCACGTTGAACGAGGTCATCAACGGGATGGCCGAGAAGGAGAACCGGCCGCCGCTTGGCATTTTGCCGCTGGGGACGACGAACGATTTTGCCCGGGCGCTGAACATTCCCCGCCACTGGGAAGGCGCGGTCGACGTGATCCTGCAGCAGCATACGCGCATCATCGATGTCGGCAAGGTCAACCAGCGTTACTTTATTAACATTGCAGGCGGCGGGTCGATGACCGAGCTGACTTATGAGGTGCCCAGCAAGCTGAAAACGATGATCGGCCAGATGGCCTATTATATGAAGGGCCTCGAGAAACTGCCCCGGCTGCGTCCGATCGAGCTGTACATCCGTACGCCCGAGGTCGAGCTCCACGAGGAAGTCATGCTGTTCCTTATCTCGAACAGCAATTCCGTCGGCGGCTTCGAGCGGCTCGCGCCGGACGCGTCGCTGAGCGACGGTTTGTTCGACGTGCTGATCTTGAAGAAATGCAATCTGGCCGAATTTATCCGCGTCGTGTCCTTGGCGCTGCGCGGCGAACATCTGAGCGATCCGAACATCATTTATTTGCAGACGAATCAAATCCAAGTCACCTCTCCGGACTATGTCCAACTGAACCTGGACGGGGAGTTCGGCGGGACGCTGCCTTGTATGTTCACGAACCTGTCGCAGCACCTGCGCATCTTCGTGGATGAGACGGGCCAGACGACGTATAAGAATACGAACCCGCTGCACCTGAAATTACCTTGGAAAACTAAAGCCGGAGAAGAGAACGAACATGATGAAGAGCAAGAATAACCGCCGCGGCGGTAAGGGTGCGCAGGCAGGCAGCAGAACGGACCGGCGGGAACAACCGTTTTCGAACCGGCAATCGTCCCCAACCCCAGCCGCAGCCGTGCTGCGCGATCTGCCGGTAACGAAGAATGAGGACTATATTGCCGAGATTGTCGGCTTAGGGCATGACGGAGAAGGGGTAGGCCGTGTGAACGGCTTTACCCTTTTTGTTCAAGGCGCGCTGCCGGGCGAGAAGGTGCGGGTCAAGGTAGTTAAGCTGAAGAAGCAGTATGGCTACGCCAAGCTGCTGGACATTCTGGAGCCGAGCGCGGACCGTGTTGACGCGCCGTGCCCGATTTACAAGCAGTGCGGCGGCTGCCAGCTGCAGCACATGAGCTACGAAGCTCAGCTTCGCTGGAAGCGGCAGCTCGTAGCCGATAACCTGGAGCGGATCGGGAAGCTGGCTGTGGCCGGGCCGGGGGACGCTGCGGGCGAAGGCATTCTCGTGCATCCGACCATCGGCATGGACGACCCTTGGCGCTACCGCAACAAGGCGCAGGTGCCGATCGGCCATGGCGGGCCGGACATGGAGGGCGGCCTGATCGCGGGCTTCTATGCGCAGGGCAGCCACCGGATTATCGACATGGAGGCCTGTCTTATCCAGCACGAGCAGAATGACGACGTGGTGCGCGCGGTGAAAAGAGTGGCGGGCGAGCTCGGCATCCGCGCCTATAATGAGGAAACGGGCCGCGGGATGCTGCGGCACGTCGTGGCCCGCTACGGTTTCAACACCGGCGAGATCATGGTCGTGCTGATTACCAACGGCGAGTCGATCCCGCACCGCGACGAGCTGGTGGGGCTCATTCGCGAAGCTGTTCCGGGCGTGACGAGCATCTGCCAGAACGTGAACACGCAGCAGACGAACGTCATCTTCGGCGACCGGACGCTCGTGCTGTGGGGCCGCGACGTGATCTACGACACGATCGGCGACATTCGATTCGCGATCTCCGCGCGATCGTTCTATCAAGTGAACCCGGTACAGACGGAGGTCTTGTACCGGAAGGCTCTGGACTTCGCCGCGCTGACGGGCGAAGAAGTCGTGATCGATGCCTATTGCGGCATCGGCACGATCTCTTTGTTCCTCGCGCAGCGGGCGAGGAACGTGTACGGCGTCGAGATCGTCGGCGAAGCGATCGACGATGCCCGCGCCAATGCGGCGCTGAACGGCATCCGCAACGTTCAGTTCGAGACCGGCGCGGCCGAGGTCGTCATCCCGGCCTGGCGCCAGCAGGGCATCGCGCCCGACGTTATCGTCGTCGACCCGCCGCGCAAGGGCTGCGACGCCGCGCTGCTGGAGACGATCCTCGAGATGCGGCCGGAGCGCGTGGTGTATGTGTCGTGCAATCCTTCGACATTAGCGAGGGATTTGCGCGTGTTGGAGGATGGGGGCTATCGCACAGTGGAGGTACAGCCGGTGGATATGTTTCCGCATACAGTGCATGTGGAGTGCGTAATAGGAATGCAACGAATCAATACGTAGAAATCCTTTATTTTCAACACTTTGCGCGTTTTATGACTTTCACGGCAGACGGCAGCGACTTCAAAAATAAGGTGCTCAAAGACAAAATTGAGGTTTCCGTCGTTTTGGACCTGGATTTGGACGTCGGGTGTGTAGACATGTTGAATTCGATAGAATAAGCCCGCCAGAAATTTGAAAATGAAGCCACTGTGATATAGAAATATTCAAGAGAACGCCATTATTGCGGTGTTCTCTTTTTATAATAGATACTATTCAAAAAGCCGGTTGCACTGTTATTCAGCGCAATCGGCTTTTTGCGTGAAAGGAGAAATGCTGGATGACGAAGGTAATCGCCCTCGCCAATCAGAAAGGCGGCGTGGGCAAAACGACAACGGCAGTTAATCTGGGAATCGGTTTGGCTGCCGATGGGAAAAAGGTTTTGCTGGTCGATGCGGACGCGCAAGGTAACCTGACGGACTCGTTAGGGTTCCATGAACCGGATAGTCTGTCGGTATCGTTAGCCACGTTGCTGGTCAAAACGATGCTGGAGGAATCCTATGAAACACAGGAAGGAATTTTGCATCACAGTGAAGGTGTTGACCTGATGCCGGGCAATATCGAACTGTCCGCTGTCGAGGTATCGCTTGTCAATACGATGAGCAGAGAAACGATCTTGCGTTCGTACATCGATTCGGTTAAAGCTGACTACGATTACGTTCTGATCGATTGTATGCCAAGTTTGGGTATGTTGACCATCAATGCGCTGGCGGCAGCGGACAGCGTCATTATCCCCGTTCAGGCGCATTATTTGCCGGCCAAGGGAATGACGCAACTGTTGCAGACGATTGCCCGCGTACGCAGGCAGATCAATCCGAAGTTGGTTTTGGACGGTGTGCTGCTCACGATGGTGGACAGTCGCACGAATTTCGCTAAAGATATTGCGCTCGTTCTTCGGCGCGATTACGGGGACAAGCTGCGCGTGTTCAACACTGAAATCCCTTTATCCATTCGCGCGGCGGAAACGAGCGCCAAGGGAAAAAGCATTTATGCCCATGACCCGGATGGGAAAGCTGCGGAGGCGTATGCCGCATTTACGAAGGAGGTGCAAGGCATTGGCAACGAGAGACGACAGGCTCGCCAGCATCAAACTGACCACAGTCGCTGATTTGTTCTCCACCGAAGAGAGCCGCGCCGATGAGCAGCGGGAAAAGGTGATGGAAATCCCTTTGTCGGAAATTAGCGATTTTCCCGGTCATCCATTCAAGGTGAAAGCAGATGAAGCGATGCTGGAAATGGCGGACAGCGTGAAGCAATACGGCGTTCTTGTTCCCGGCCTGGTGCGTCCAAAGGCGGACGGCGGCTATGAAATGGTAGCCGGACACCGGCGCAAGAAAGCGAGCGAACTAGCAGGTATGGAAACGATGCCTTGTATCGTTCGTGAACTGGACGACGATCAAGCAACTATCATTATGGTGGAT